>CAZQXM010000077.1:0-7585 GCA_964597205.1 uncultured Gammaproteobacteria bacterium | reverse complement strand
TAATTTCGCCTGCGCATAAGCATAATGCGCCAGCGCCATCTCTCCGCTAAGATCTCCCAAGAGATAAACTCCATCAGCAGCTTTATAACCCTGAGGATAAACAGGCTCCCTGCCTACAGCTACTATTAATTCTTCTCCCTCAGTTAATTGAATAGATTTAAGATCAGTTACTGCAGTTTTAATTTCTATTTTTTGCTTAGCTAATTCTTCTAGTAGTTTCGCATGAATAAAACTATCCAAAAAACCCAATATACTAGGCTGCGCTTCTATAATTCTAGTTTTAATGCCTTGGCTAGCTAGCATTGAAGCTAGTTCTACACCTATATAGCCGCCACCAATTAGTGTATAAGTTGGAGCCAAGCCCTTAGCTAAATTCTCTTCACTAAAAAAGCTATCAGTATCATGAATCTTAGTAGCCTCTGGCAATAGCGCTGGATCTAGGCGGCGCGGACGCGAGCCGGTAGCCACTATCACTTTAGAAGCCTGGTAAGACTCACTGCCAGCTTGCACTTTCAACCCATTCGTGAAGTTACATACAGCATCTGCCTTAATAATATTAATTCCAGCCGCTTTAAGCTCAGCTTCTATGCCTTTCTCTAATAAAGTTTGATTGCGCTTCAATAAGCGCGGAAAATCTTTAAGCTCTTTAATAGCGTGTAATTGTTTGCTCGGTATGCAACCACTATGCAGGCAAGTGCCACCCAGTTTAGCTTTCTCTATAACTATAATTTCTTGATCAGGAATTTCACGGCGTAACTCTAGCGCCACACTATAACCAGCAGGACCGCCGCCGATAATAACAATTGGATCACTAAATTTCGCTGCCATCTATATTAGATACTAGTCTATTAAGCTCATCAGTGATTCTAGCAAGATCAAAACTCTTGCCTTTAAGATCAGATAGTAATAGTTGAGGCTCAAGCTCCGGCAGTCCAATACGGTTCAGCTGAATACTACCCTGCTGAATAAAAGCTCTTTTACCCATGGCTTGGGCTACACCTATAAACTTGTGAGTCGATCCAATCATCCCTTCGCCGCTCACAGAACTAGCAAAACATTTAAGTTCAGCTATATTACCGCGACTATTATTAGTAGTATCAATCAAACCTTGCTCAAAAAACCCTCTAAATTCTTCAATATGCCTAAGACTACTAAAAACAAAACGATTTACTTTACAGAAAGACCCACGCAAATCACCACCGAAGTCTTTATCATTAAGCGCAGCAATAAAGGTATAGCAAATATCACCACCATGCAAAACCAATCTACCACCGGTAGGACGCGCCACTAACGGCAAATTTAATCGCTGAGACAGATCTGTAAGTTTAGCTTTGCGTGCAGTATTAGCGATTTGCAATTTACCAACACTAATACTAGGTTGAGGCCAAGTGTAGAAATATAAAGATGCTTTTAATGATAGTCCTTGAGCAAGTTTGGCTTCATAAATAGCGAGATTATCGACATCAAATCCCATTGGATCATCGCTATGATTTTGCACTCGCCCACGGCAGCGCAAAATTGAGCCCTTAGGCTCAATTTTGCTACTCACACTAACTCCCTTGCAGCCAACTCCTGATCGGCTAGACTATCCGCCATATAACTACTGCGAGTCAATGGCGAAGCTTGTATCCATAAACCTATCTTGCGCGCGTGCTCGGTGTAATAATCATAGACATCCGGCTCTACGTATTCTACTACCGGTAAATATTTACCCGGTGCTTGCAGATACTGACCGACAGTCACGTAGCGTACGCCACTATTATAAAGATCCTCAAAAAGCCCAAGCATCTCTTCTTTAGTTTCACCTAGACCAACCATAATGCCGCTTTTAAGTTTCAGCGAACTATTAGCACTGCAATACCTAAAAATATCTAACCCCTTATCATAGCTAAAGCCCGGACGCACATAGGGATAGCGCGAACGCACAGTCTGGATATCGAAGCAAAGCATATCTGGCTTAGCCTGAATAATCTGATCAAACGAATCAGAGGAATTTTTAAAATCTGGAATCAACAATTCCAAGCGAACGTCAGGTCTATGCTCGCGAATATACTCTACTACCTTGCGAAACTGCTCAGCACCACCATCAGCAAGATCATCACGAGTAGGAGCAGTAATAACTACATAGTTGGCCTTCATGTAATTAACCATATCGAGCATCTTGCGCGGCTCATCAGGATCTAATGGGGTCGGCGTGCCGCGGCCTACAGCACAGAAGGTACAAGCGCGAGTGCACTCAGAGCCGAGTATCATTACTGTCACTATGCCGCGTGAAATACACTCACCACGATTGGGACATTTAGCCTCCTCACAAACAGTGGTCATACCGTCTAGAGGCATTTTTTTAATTAAATCATTGAAAAGATATTTAGGTTTATGATTTCGCAACCACTTAGGGAGCTTAGGTAAGTCTTCTTCTAAGATCTTAAACGGATTAACGCCCATAATTAGCCTAAAGAACTCATGACTTGCGTGATTGGCTTAGATCAAGGCATTTGCGAGCGAGGCAGCGGAGTTTACTAAAACGTAAATGAGCATGCCGAGCGAGCAAATAACGCAGAGATAAGTCAATCACGCAAGTCATGATTAATACTAGCATCCAGCATGATAAAATCACTATAGATGGCAAGATGGCGCCTCGATATTTCTTCAACAATCACTGATGCGAGGGCTAAAGTCACCCTCAATAAACTCAGCCAGCTAGAACTCTCAGCAGAAATCAACAAATTACATATACTCGATACCTATACTATAGAATCCAGTTTAATTAGCCACGACTCGGTTAAATCGATAGCGTCATTATTTTCTAATAGCCTCACTCAAAAATACTCTCTTAAACAATCTTTATTGGCCCTTGGTGATATTCAAGAACTCACTGAGGATTTTGAATTTAATTGGATAATCGAGATCGGTTATTTGCCGGGTGTTACCGACAATATTGGTAGCACTGCTCAGTCCACCATCGAAGATTTTCTCAAGACCCCATTTAAGACTGGTGAAAAAGTCTATAGCTCACAAGTATTTTTACTTAATGGTGATCTAACTAAGCAAGACATCAAGATGATCAGCATGGCTTTGCATAACCCACTGATTCAGAGAGCCACAGCTTTAAGCCGCGAAGAGCTGCACAAAGGTAAAGGCTTAGCTTTGCATATTCCTAGTGTTAATCTTCAATCTACTGATATCTATTCTGAAGTGGATCTTAATATCAGCGACGAGCAGCTTACAGAACTTGGGCGCGAAGGTATTGATCATCGTGGACCACTAGCTCTAGATCTTGATTATATGAAAGCGATTCAAGCACACTTTGCTAAGCTCGGTCGCAAAGCTACTGACCTAGAGCTTGAGTCTATCGCACAGACCTGGTCAGAACATTGCAAACATACTATTTTTGCTGATCCTATCGATGAAATCGAAGAGGGACTTTATAAGACCTATATTAAAGGCGCCACCAACGAGATTCGCAAACGTAAAGGTGCTGATGATTTTTGCGTGTCAGTATTCTCTGATAATGCTGGTTTGATTAATTTTGATGATAATTATTTAGTTAGCCATAAAGTAGAGACTCACAATAGCCCTAGCGCTTTAGATCCTTTCGGTGGTGCGATCACTGGTATAGTCGGAGTTAATAGAGACGCTATCGGTTGCGGACTTGGTACTAAACCTATCGCTAACACTTATGGCTTCTGCTTCGCTGATCCTGCTGACGAGGAGCCTATATACAGAGATGCTGATCTTAGCGAGAAGATGCTCAGCCCTAGACGTATCTTAGAAGGCGTTGTTCACGGAGTGAATGTCGGTGGTAACTGTTCTGGCATACCAACTGTGCATGGTTTTAGTTATTTTCATCCACGCTACAAAGGCAAGCCTTTAGTTTTCGTTGGCACAGTTGGATTGATACCTAAGAAACTTAGCGATAATAGATTCTCTCACCTTAAGAAAGCCCAACCGGGAGACTTAATCGTTATGGTAGGCGGTAGAGTTGGTCAAGATGGCATACACGGTGCGACTTTCTCCTCTGTCGAGATGGACTCAAGCAGCCCAGCGACTGCTGTTCAGATCGGTGATCCTATCACTCAGAAAAAATTCTCCGACGCTATCGTTAAAGAAGCTCGTGATCTAAATCTCTACAGCAGTATTACTGATAATGGCGCTGGTGGTCTTAGCTGTTCAGTAGCCGAGATGGCTAAAGAAGCTGGTGGATGCTACGTAGAACTCAACAAAGTACCTCTTAAATACCACGGACTTAGCGCCTGGAAAATCTGGATCTCAGAATCACAAGAGCGCATGACGCTATCAGTGCCGCCAGAGAAGTGGCAAGCATTCAATGAACTTATGAGCCGTCGCGGTGTTGAAGCAACTGTTATCGGTCATTTTACTAACTCTGGCAAGTCTGAAGTAGTCTATAAGCTAGAGCAAGATGGTAAATCACAAGAGTTTAAATTAATGGATCTAGAGTTAGAATTCTTGCATAATGGTCTGCCAGCTAAAAGACTTGTAAGCCAAGCCCCGACAGCAATTAAGCCTAGTCAACACGAAGCCGAGCTTAGAGAAAAGCTACTAGAGGAAGTTTTCAATGGTGATTATGGTCACAGTATCTTAGATATGCTCTCAAGGCTTAATTTATCTTCCAATGAATTTATTTCTGAGCAGTATGACCATGAGGTGCAAGCAAGCTCAGTAATTAAACCTTTGCAAGGTAGGGGCAGAGTTAACGCTGATCACTCAGTAATTAAACCTGTGCTTAGTTCTCCTAAAGCAGTCTTGCTAACTAGCGCACTCTATCCTAGCTATACTGAGATCAATGCCTACGATATGGCAGCTTCTGCTATCGATTCTTGCTTGCGCTCAGCTTTAGCAGGCGGTGCTTCACTCTCACATATAGCTTTATTGGATAATTTTTGCTGGTGCAGCTCCACTGAACCCGAGCGTCTCTATCAGCTCAAAGAGGCTGCTAGAGCTTGTTACGACTATGCTATAGCCTACGGCACTCCTTATATCTCCGGTAAGGATAGTATGTTTAATGATTTTCGTGGCTACAATGCTAGCGGCGAAGCGCTTAAAATCTCAGCACCTCCGACTCTTTTAATCTCAGCACTGGCAGTGATGGATAACTATAATCTTGCTAGTTCTATCGATTTTAAATTTGCTGGCGATAAGATTTACATACTAGGCACGACTAACGATGAGATGGGCGGCTCAGAATTCTACGGTTTGCTTAACGAAGCTAATTCTGACCATGAAACTTTTATTAGAGGAACTTGCCCGCAAGTTGATGCTGCTAAGAACCTTAAGCATTATCAATTCTTCGAAGCAGCGAACCAAGAAGGCTTTATCTCTTCAGCTATCAGTTTAAGTCATGGTGGACTTGTTATGGCTTTAGCCAAATCAAGCATAGCTGCTGAACTGGGCTGCCAGATTAGCCTTGACGCGCTGCCAGCTGAAACTTCATCACTATCTTCACTACTATATTCTGAAAGCCAAGGACGTATTTTATTCACCGTACCATCTCGCCTCGCAGCTAAGTTCGAAGAAAAATTAAGCGTTACAGAATTATCAATCAGGATGATCGGTGAAGTGCGTGAGGACAAGAATTTCATCATTAAATTCGCTGGTACTGAACTAGCTAACCTAAATCTTGAGCATATCAGCAGTAACTATAAAGAGAGGTTCGCTAATTTCTAATTTAATCCCTAATGTACTAATACTCTCCGGTCATGGCATTAACTGCGAAGAAGAAACCAAATTCGCTTTTGAACTGGCTGGCGCTAAGGCTGATATAGTTCATGTTAATGATCTGATCGCTGATAAATCTAGGTTATTTAACTACCAGATACTAGCTTTCCCTGGTGGCTTCTCCTTTGGTGATGATACTGGCTCAGGCAGAGCTTTAGCCAACCTTATTCGCAATCATCTTTTAAGCGAGATTAAAGATTTTATTCGCGAAGATAGATTAATTATCGGTATCTGCAATGGTTTTCAAGTTCTTTGTAATCTAGGTCTACTACCAGGCACGTTAGTGCATAATGATGGCGCTAGGTTTCTAGATAGATGGGTGGATCTCAATATATTGGGTAATAGCCCTTGGTTAAACGGGCTCAATGGTCTCTCTCTACCAATAGCGCATGGTGAAGGTAAATACTACGCTGATGCTCAAACACTAAGTACTATTAATTCTGATCTTGAACTAAATAAACGCTCTGTCATTAAGTACACGGAAGGCGAAATATACAATCGTGAGCATCAAGTAGCTAACCCTAATGGTTCTATTAGTGATATAGCTGGTCTTACCAGTGCTGACGGTAAGATACTTGGCCTTATGCCACACCCCGAGAGAGCTATTTTCTTCCATCACCTGCCGCATTGGACTTATTTACGCGAAGACTATAAGCGCCAAGGGTTGCCATGCCCAGAATACGGTCCTGGACTGACTATTTTTAGAAACGCTGTAAAATATTTTATGGGAGCGGATAAGGGGCTAAGTCTGAAGAATTAATATGAAAGGCGAAAAATGTGGAGTATTTGGGATATTTGGCGAAGGGCTTGATGTCAGCCGCCTGAGTTTCTATGGTCTATTCGCTATTCAACACCGCGGACAAGAAGGGACGGGAATCGCGGTAGCTGATGGCTACGGTATCGCTCACCATAAAGGACAGGGTCTTGTTACTCAAGTATATTCAGAAGACAATATCTCTCAACTTAAAGGACATATAGGTATAGGTCAGAATCTTTATTCGACCTGCAAAGTTTCTAATCGCAAACATATACAACCAGTAATCGTCAAAAACGGTCTCTTAGCTCTTGCACACAATGGTAATCTTCCCAGCACTAAAGCTTTGCAAGTATTTCTAACTGAGCGCGGTGTGGACATCGCTGATCACAACGACTCAGAGCTTATGGCAGAAGCAATCGCCTACTATATTAGACAAGGTAAAAAACTCCAAGACGCTGTTGCTGCTGCTTACCCACTATTCACTGGCGCTTTCTCAATATTAGTGATGAACAAGAACTCTCTTGTCGCCGTGCGCGATTCTTATGGTATTAGACCACTAGCTATGGGACGCATTAATAATAGTAGTGGTGCTCATGGTGTAGTGTTCTCATCTGAGACTTGCTCTTTCCATACTATCGGTGCTCAATTCTTGCGTGAAGTTAATCCTGGCGAAATGATTATCGTTGACGAGGATGGCGAGCGCAGCATACAACTTGAGCGCAGTAAAAACAAACTAGATATTTTTGAATTCGTTTATTTCTCTCGGCCTGATAGCGTTCTATTAGGGCAATCTGTCTATGAAGTGCGCAAACGCTCTGGCGAAGAGCTGGCACGCGAATGTCCGCTCGATGTCGATATGGTAATTCCAGTACCGGATACAGCAGTGCCTGCTGCTATTGGTTACGCACGTGCGATTAATAAGCCAATGGAAATGGCACTAACTAAGAACCGCTATATCCACCGTACTTTTATTCAGCCAGATCAACATTTACGTGAGCTCGGTGTCAAACTTAAACTTACTCCTCTCTATGAAGCTATCAAAGGTAAACGCGTAGTCTTGATCGACGACTCGATAGTACGCGGCACCACTTC
>CAZQXM010000076.1:5740-7679 GCA_964597205.1 uncultured Gammaproteobacteria bacterium | reverse complement strand
CTATGATATCGCCAGTGATAGTCGCTTCTGGCATTAATTTGCGGATATATGAAATCAGTTCCATATAGCGCGCGTAGGTGTAACGGCGTGCCATGCGCCTCAAGACCTCATCATTACCGGCTTGTATAGGGATATGAAAATACTTAGCTACTTTAGGTAAGGCAGCAACAGTTTCTATAAGCTCGTAAGTCATATCGTAAGGATGTGAGGTAAGGAATTTAATACGCTCAATGCCATCTACTGTGTGAATTTCTTTTAGTAAGGTCGCTAGGCTAGTGCCAATATCCAAACCATAGCCATCTACGTTTTGACCTAGTAGTATAACTTCCTGGTAGCCTTCCTTAGCGAGAGTCTCTATCTCGCGTTTGATTTCTGCTATGCTGCGCGAACGTTGATCCCCGCGGGTTTTGGGCACTATGCAATAAGTGCAACGATAATTACAACCGTATATGATATTCACCCAAGCTTGATATTTGTTTTTGCGAAGTATAGGAACTTCAGGAATATCTTCTGGTAGTTCCTCCCAGATTTCTATCACTCTCTCTGGATTCTCACTTAGTTGGTTACGTTGTGCTTGCAGAACCAAGTCTGGCAGTCTGTGGATATTATGAGTGCCGATAATTATATCTGCGCCTGGTGCTATTTGGGTGATACTCGCGCCTTCTTGCTGAGCGACGCAGCCAGCTAAAGCGATTAGAGAACCAGGTTTGCGTTTCTTATCCCAGAGACCTATATAACTGCGCATTTTATCTACTGCGTGCTCGCGAATAGAACAGCTATTAAGAATGCAGAGATCAGCTTCTTCTCTAATATCAGTGGGGCTGTAATCAATCTCATCGAGCATGCCAAGCATGCGCTCAGTGTCTGCTAGATTCATCTGGCAGCCTAGGGTTTCGATGTAGACTTTCTTGGGAGTTGGCACTGAGCCTGAATTATATCAAGTATTTCATATATGTTAATATAGTTTACTTGGGTAATGGATTGCTTCGGTGACTTAGTCACCTCGCAATGACGGTGGAATGAAGCGTAATTTCGACATCATAGTAGTAGGCGGCGGTCACGCCGGATCTGAAGCGGCGCACGCAGCCGCTAAGCTCGGCTTGCGCACGTTATTACTGACTAGCAGCATAGATCAAATAGCTACTATGCCTTGCAATCCTGCTATTGGCGGTCCAGCGAAGTCACATCTGGTGAAAGAAATCGACGCGCTTGGTGGCATTATGGGACTTGCTGCTGATGCTACATATATTCAGCTTAAGACATTGAATCTAAGTAAGGGTCCAGCGGTGCAAGCACTGCGCGCGCAATCTGATAAACGAGAATATTCTAGTTGGGTGCGCGAGTATTTAGAGGCGACGCCTAATTTAACTATTTATCAAGCGGCGGCTAAATCTCTAATATTTAGTGATGAAGTATTCGATGGATCTGATGCTGGTCTGCGCGTTACTGGTCTGCGCACTAATCTTGATGAAGAAATATATGCTGATGCTATTGTGCTTACGGCTGGTACTTTTCTAGAGGGACGTATTTTTACTGGTAACAAGTTCGAGAGTGCTGGGCGCAGCGGCGAAAAAGCTTCAATAGGTTTATCACCATCAATTCAAGAATTAGGTTTGCGCACTGGTAGGCTTAAAACCGGTACTCCGCCTAGGCTTGACCGCAATACCATTAATTTTACTGAGCTTGAAGAGGCGCACGGTGATGTTGGTATAGGACTGCCACTTAGTCATTTTAGTTATTTGCCTAATCGTCCAGTTCGCGTGCAGCACCCTTGTCATATTACTCGCACTAACGCTCGCACCCATGAGATCATTATGGCGAACTTGCACAAATCACCAATGTACTCTGGTGAGGTGGACGCTGTCGGTCCTAGGTATTGCCCATCTATAGAAGATAAAGTGGTGCGTTTTCCGCATAATCCTAGTCATCATTTTTTCTT
>CAZQXM010000076.1:0-5640 GCA_964597205.1 uncultured Gammaproteobacteria bacterium | reverse complement strand
CAATCATATATAGGAACGCTAGTAGATGATCTAGTTACTAAAGAAATCAATGAACCTTATCGCATGCTGACATCTCGCTCTGAGTATAGATTAATATTGCGCCAAGATAATGCAGATCGTAGGTTAACAGAGTTAGGGCGTCAGGTCGGACTAGTCGATGATTATAGATGGCAGGTTTATTCCGAGAAATTAGAGACTATGAATAGAGAGATGCGCTATTTCAATAATGTGCGTGTTGATAGCGCGCAGATCGTTGCGATGATAGATGATCCCGTAGTCGCAGAGAATTTTAAGATCAAAGGTACTAATAAGGTACTCTTAGCTGATCTCTTGAAGAAGCCAGAACTTAAGGCTAGTGATCTCAAACCTTATCTCCATGTGGGTTTGACCGAGAGTGAAATTGCAAGGCTTAAAGAATATGGTGTCTATATTGATGATATTCGCCATGGCTTTGAGCTTGAGACAGAAATTAAATACCAAGGTTATATAGAGAAGCAAAGCTCGCTTATTCGCGATATGGATAAGTATGAGCGAGTAAAAGTACCAGAAGGTTTTGATTTCAAGAACTGCCAGCAAATAAGCTTAGAAGCGCGTGATAAATTATCTCGGGTGCAGCCAAAGACTTTGGGGCAAGCTTCGCGTGTAGGCGGAGTTAGTCCGAATGATCTTTCGGTGCTTTCTATAATTTTTGAGACGAATAGACGGAAAGTAGCTGTTTAATCTTCCTTGGGATTGAAGCTGTCATCCTGAGCGTAGCGAAGGATCTCTTCGTGATGAGTAGTAAGGAGATCCTTCGCACTTTGTGCTCAGGATGACGGCAGATTTGTTCAGGATGAAGAGTTAGATGCCTATCTCTAGTACTGGCTCTCTCTCCATCATAGCGATGGCTTCAGCTGCTGTAGCTTGAAGAGCAGGTTTAACATTAGGTGCCTTAGATACTTGTTTGCAAACATCTATAGTGCGGCGAATAGCTTTAAGAATATCGCCATCATCGAAGCCTGAATCAGTGATCAGTTCATCCCAGCCTTTACCTTTAGCCCACTGTTCGATAGCGGTAGAAAGATGCGGACCCAGTTCTGCTGACTTGTAGATGCGATATCTACGTTGATCTTGAATTACTCTGCGCGCGATGCGATTAATATCATCGAAAAGATCGTAAAGCTTAGGGTTAACTTCTGCTTTATTATGATCGCGGCGGCGAGCTTCACCAATTGCGATTCCAGAAATAGCACTAGCTAACTCAGCTGGACCGAGTTTGTCGAAAAGATCAGTCTTAAGTACTTCAGAGATGAAGAGTGAGTTGTCAGATCTAAGCGCAGCACAGGTTTTACCAATAGCTGTAGGTTTATTACTGCTATCGATATATTGCTTATCGCGCAGTAGAGCAACTATGTCAGCGAATTGCTGCCAGTACATGCTAGTTCTGTTTTGAATCTCAACATTGATGTCTTTAGTTTGTCTCTTATAGCGCTTGCTTTGTTCAGCTTGCTTAGAGCAAGGCTTCTGTTTAGGGCAACCATTACAAGGATAATTCTGTGCTTCTTCGGTGAGGAAGTGAATAGTCTCCTCAAGCTCGGTAGCAGCTGGATCCATCTTCTTCTCTAGCTGCTTCTTGCGGATGCGAGTTTGATCGATGCGCTCTTGCAGCTCGTGATAGTGATTAAGATCGCCGATCTCAGCTGGGCAGAGAGGGTGTTGCAAGTCTAGGATTCTTTCTTCAAGAACTTTAAGTTCATCAGTTAAAGGTTTAAGTCCAGCTATGATCTGTGCTTGACCGAAACTGCTTTCGATTAAGGCTTTAGTCTCTTCTAAGCTGTAGCGCTGAAGAAGGTTAAGTACCATCTCGTAGCTAGGACTAAAATTACTACAAATATCTTCTGGCTTAGCGTTAGTTAGAGTCGCAACTTCGCCTGCGTTTTGACGGTTGTCTTTAATGGTGACCACGTAACCGATCTCATCCATGCCTCTACGTCCAGCTCTACCAGACATTTGCATGAATTCTGATGGCTTAAGAGTGCGGTGACCAGAATCTGAAATCTTAGAAATACTACTAATAACGGTACTGCGCGCAGGCATGTTGATACCGGCAGCTAGAGTTTCTGTTGAGAATACAACTTTAATTAGACCTTTTTCAAAAATCTCTTCTATAAGTAGTTTCCACTGTGGCATTTGACCTGCGTGGTGCACAGCAATACCTTTACGCAGCAGTGATAGTTGTGGGTGTTTAAGAAGATGGGCGTTGCGCAGAACAGCTTCATCAACTAATTGATTGATCTGGGTGCTTTCTTCCTTATTAAGTAGCTCCACATTGGTGCAGCTCTCAGCAGCTTTATCACAGCCTTTACGGCTGAATACGAAATAAAGTGCAGGAAGCATGTCTTTAGTAGCAAGTTCTCTTACTACCTTGTCTGGAGTTGCTTCATTAGGTGCTTGCCCGCCACCATGCTGGAATCTATTGTTTTTCTTTTTCTGGAATCTGTTGTCTTGATGTTCTTTAAGAGCAGGGTTTAGTTTTAGATTAGGTGTTAATAGTGGAACTAACTGCTGATCTTTGAAATAAAAATAATGTAGAGGCACTGGGCGATGGTCGGTAGTTACTAGCTTGCAAGAGCCGTGGATATTTTCTATCCAATTGATAATATCTCCAGGGTTGTTGATAGTTGCGCTCAAACCCACTAGCTGCACAGATTTAGGACTATAGATGATACTCTCTTCCCAAACGGTTCCACGTTGCGGATCGTTCATATAGTGCATCTCATCGAAAATTACATATTGAAGTTCTGCTAGATAAGGATCGAGAGAACCGAAGCTAGTACCGTAAAGCATGTTACGGTAGATCTCAGTGGTCATTACTATGATATTGGCTTCACGGTTAGCTGATGTGTCACCAGTGATGATGCCGACATTCTTCTCACCGAAAGCCTGAGCGAACTCTAAGTATTTTTGGTTGATAAGCGCTTTAAGTGGTGCAGTATAAAATGCTTTGCGACCTTTGGCTACTGCTTGCTTGAGAGCTTCTTTGGCGATAATGGTTTTACCAGCACCCGTTGGCGCACAAACGACCACGCTGTGTCCATCTTGTATGTGTTTAATCGCTTCTTCTTGAAATTGGTCGAGTTTAAAACTTTGCTCGGGGCAAGTTGTCATAGTAGTCATTAAGGGGGCCTTTAGCTAAAACTTACTCTTATATTCTATAGGTATATTAAGTTTATTTAAGGAGCTATTAGTATTTCTTAAGGCTTAGTTGATGATTATAATATTATTATAATGAAAGTCTAAATATTGCCTATTGGTCTTAGTTTTTTAGAGCTTTAGTTCAAATTTTAATAGCACTTGTACAAGTCGGGCAGATCCCCTCATGTATCTCCGCTTGCTTAAATAACTTCCAGCAGCGCACGCATTTAATGCCATCGAATTTTTCGGCTTTCGCAGAGCTGTATTCTAAAATATTGCCGCTATCAGCTGGGCTCTTGCCGTTATCAAAAAGTTTAAGCTCAGAAACTATAAACACCGCTTTAACTTCTTCCTGAATTTTAGTGATCTTAGCTAGTTGCTTAGCATCAAGCCCAAGACTAACACTAGCTTCAAGCGACTTGCCGATCACGCCTTGCTTGCGGAGTTCTTCTATGGCTTTATTACTAGTTTCGCGCAGAGCGAGTATCTCATCCCACTTAGTAGCCAGCTCATCATTAACGTACTGGGCGTTAACACTAGGCCACTTACTGGCAAGTACAGTATCTAAATTAGCACTCAGCTGATATTTACCAAGATGCGCAGCGCGAACGGCACTAGGAGTGAATTGATATATGTCTTCAGCTAGGTGCGGCAGCACTGGCACGAATAATCTATTGGTTACAGCTAATATTTCAGCGAGTACTGTTTGAGCCGCGCGGCGCGAAACAGAGTTGGTGCCGTGAGTGTAGAGACGATCTTTGATGATATCGAAATAGAACGATGATAATTCTACTGAGCAGAAATTTTGCAACAGCTGATAGTACTTGAAAAATTGATAATTATCGAAATGCTCAGTAAGTTCTTTAACAAGTATTTGGAGTTTATGTAGTATTAGTCTATCCAAGTCCCAGAGCTGATCATAAGCAATAGTGCTAGTCGCTGGATCGAAGTCGAAAAGATTGCCAAGCATATAGCGGCTAGTATTGCGCAAATTGCGATAGATATCACTAAGTTGCTTGAACATAGTGTCACCAACTTTAATATCCATAGTGTAATCAACACTTGCCACCCAGAGTCTGAGTATA
This sequence comes from uncultured Gammaproteobacteria bacterium, assembly GCA_964597205.1. GTDB lineage: Bacteria > Cyanobacteriota > Vampirovibrionia > LMEP-6097 > LMEP-6097 > CAYUFH01. The sequence goes on along the minus strand of CAZQXM010000076.1, from coordinate 1,381 downwards.
TCTGCGCCGTAAGTTTTAATTACATCTTGCGGATCTACTACATTGCCTAGAGATTTGGACATCTTGCGTCCTTTCTCGTCCATAACGAAACCATGAGTGAGAACTGAATGGTAAGGAGCTATACCGTTAGTGGCTACAGAAGTAAGCAAACTGGACTGGAACCAACCGCGATGTTGATCTGAACCTTCTAAGTACATATCAGCCACTCTAAATTTGCCATCAGGACTAAGTTCTGGTCTGGCAGCTACTACAGCTCTATGAGTAGAACCAGAATCAAACCAGACATCCATAGTGTCAGTTTCTTTAATTAGATTTTCTGCTTTGTATTTAGAATTAGGCGGTAATAGTGAAGCGATATCACGTGCGTACCACGCGTTAGAACCTTCAGTCTTAAATATCTTAGCTACATGTTCGATGATTTCTAGATCCAGTACCGGTGCTGGGTTGCCTTGGATATCAAGTTGAGTCTTATCGTAGAAAGCTGGTATCGGCACTCCCCAAGTACGCTGACGTGAGATACACCAGTCACCGCGCTCAGCGATCATAGGATAGATACGATTGCGTCCGCGCTCTGGAATCCATTTGACAGTGTCGATAGCTTTAAGGGCAGCTTCTCTGAAGCCGTCTATACTTGCGAACCACTGTTGAGTAGCTCTATATAGTAGTGGAGTTTTAGAGCGCCAGCAATATGGATAACTATGTTTGATTTTGCGTGATGAGATCAGCGCGCCTGAAGCAGCTAGTGCTTCAAGTATAAATTCATTTCCGCTAGGTCTTTCTTTACGCTTCTCGATAGCGTGCATGCCGGCTAGCTCTGTGCCGTTCACGGTGCCAGCTTCAGCGGTGTAATAACCTTTATTATCCACTGGACATAAAATATCTATGCCATATTCTTGAGCAGCATGGAAATCTTCAACACCGTGACCAGGCGCAGTGTGCACGCAGCCAGTACCAGCTTCTGTCGTAACGTGCTTACCAAATATTATTGGTGAAGGGCGATTATATAGTGGGTGACTAGTGTTAAGACCTTTAAGCTCAGAGCCTTTCATCGCGGTGCCTACTGCTGTTAATTCACATCGTGCGTCTTTAGAGAATGATTCGGCAAGTGCTGATGCGATTAGAATGTGTCCAAGGTCTGGGGATCCTTCGCTTCGCTCAGGATGACCTTTTGTGTCAATTGCTTCGCTCACTGGTTTAGCCGTGACTCTCTTCGCTGAATAGACCTGATAATCAAGTTCAGTGTTTAAACAGATCGCAAGGTTACCTGGAATTGTCCAAGGCGTAGTAGTCCAAATGACTACTCTTGTGTCACTAGGAATGCCTTGTTTAGCGGTTTCTGGTTTAATAGGAAAGGCAACATAGATAGCAGTGGATTCATGCT
>CAZQXM010000075.1:0-7760 GCA_964597205.1 uncultured Gammaproteobacteria bacterium | reverse complement strand
TTGATTTTTCTTTTCTTTAGTTGGGCAATAATTTGCCTGAGGAAATAACTTTTACCAGAACGTCTAGAGCCAGTGATGATTTTAATCACAGGTTTATCCATATATGGCTTAATTTTTTGCCAATATAGCTCTCTTTTATTCAATTTAAAAGTTTCAGCCATACCTGAATTATACCCCTCGTTTACAGAAAGTTTCAGCTATACCTGAAACTTTCCAATACTACACCTATAAGCCCGCCACATATCGTCACCTTACATATATAATAGCACTAGTGTTGGATTTCTGCAACCAGTGGTTGCAGTTTTAACTTCTCGCACCATTTATGTGAGTTTTGTGAAAAGCTTAGAATCAATAAGAGCTTAGTAATCCTATCTAATGACCAAAACCCCTCACTTCAACAACAGCTACCTAACTTTGCCTGAGCAGTTCTATCAGAAAGTTATGCCTACTCACGTAGCAAACCCTAAGCTTCTAAAATTCAACAATGAATTAGCCTCTGAGCTGCAATTAGAAAACCTCAAACAAGACGAGCTTGCAGAGATTTTTTCTGGGAATCGTATCCTTGAAGGATCAGAGCCTATAGCTCAAGTTTACGCTGGACACCAGTTCGGACACTTCGTGCCGCAGTTAGGTGACGGTAGAGCGATACTCTTGGGCGAGCTAATAGATATCCATGGTCACAGACGCGATCTTCAGCTTAAGGGAGCTGGCAAAACTATTTACTCAAGGTCTGGTGATGGTAGGGCTTGGCTAGGTCCAGTAATTAGAGAGTATATAGTTAGCGAAGCGATGTATCATCTCGGTGTCCCCACTACTAGAGCTTTAGCTGCCGTGAGCACCGGCGAATCCATTATGCGCGAGCAAGAATTACCAGGCGCGATGCTTACGAGAGTCGCTTCAAGTCATATTCGCATTGGTACTTTTGAATACTTCTCCGCCCGGCAGGATTTAGATTCTTTAAGGTTGCTGGCTAATTATGTCATCGAGCGTCACTACGCGCCGCTCAAGAATCAGCAAAATAAATATTTAGAGTTATTGCGCGAGCTTGCTCTAGCTCAAGCAAAGCTAATCGCTAAATGGTATAGCCTAGGTTTTGTTCATGGTGTGATGAACACTGACAACAGTAGTATAGTAGCCGAGACTATTGATTATGGACCTTGTGCTTTTATTGATTTTTATAACCCAGCATCAGTATTTAGTTCTATAGACCGTCATGGGAGATACGCTTACAATAATCAAGCCACTATTGGACTTTGGAATCTATCTTCCTTCGCCAACGCTATATTCCCGCTCATTAGCGAGAACGATCCTAACGCAGAGGCTAATTGCCATAGGATTTTCGATTTATACAAATCGACTTTCGAGTCAGAATACAGATCTATATTCTTAAGTAAAATTGGCAGCACTGACAACTCTGATGAAGCTTATATTTTGGTCACAGATTTACTAGCATTAATGAGTGAACTTAAAGCAGATTTCACTTTGAGCTTTAGATATCTAGCAGATATTATCGAAGAAGGGTCAGATACAAGCTCCTTCCTTAAGCTCTTCGATAATTATAAGTCAAACGAAACTCGCATTTATTCTTGGATTAACCGCTGGAGATCTAGCCTAACTAAGCCTAAAACTGAAATTACCAGAACAATGAAAGACATAAACCCAATTTATATTCCGCGCAATCACTTAATTGAAGAGGCTATTACTAAAGCTCATCATGATAATGATTTATCTCTATTCCATTCTCTTGCAGATTGTCTCTCTAAGCCCTTCCTGGAGCAAAGGCAATATCAGGACTTAATGAGATGCCCTGCTAACAAAGGACTTAAATATACAACTTACTGTGGCACTTAAGATGTTTTGTAAAATCTGCCAATCCCCAATAACTCAACAGACCGTTCTCAAAAACGGCAAAATCTACCACCATTGCCATCAATGTGATTTCAGCTATTTAGATCCTCAATTTCATCTAAGCCCCACAAAAGAAAAACTTAGATATGACCAACATCAAAATACAAGCGATAACACTAAGTACACAGAAATTTTCAAACGATTTATCGAAACAGCTATCGCCCCATATCCAGTGACTAGAGTACTGGACTATGGCTGCGGTCCCAACCCCGTTCTAGCAACAATGCTTAAAGAACATGGATACAATAGCGATATCTACGATCCCTACTACTTCCCAACAGAACCCCAAGCAGAATCATACGACCTAATCACATCAACCGAAGTTTTCGAACATCTAAGAAATCCTTTAGAAACTCTAAACCATATCCTTAAACTTCTCAAATCAAATGCCTACTTAACAATCATGACTAAATTTCTCTGCCCTATAGATCAATTCTCTTCTTGGCGTTACAAAGATGACACTACTCATATTTCCTTCTATAGCCCAAAGACCTTTAGCCAAATCTCGGATCTAGATTTGATCAAAACCAATAACCAAGACATAGTAATACTACGTAAAAAACCTAGTAAACTTAACTAATCAAGCAATGACCGAAAACAAAAAATCTTTAATCAACGCCCTTCTATTCAGCCTTATCCTGGCACTGATAGTCGAACATAGAGTCTTTACTGATGCTATGGCTATTAACGATGATGTGCGCAACCAAATCTACTGGATGGGCAGATTTATCAACCCAAATTATTTTGCTAATGATTATATAGCTTCCTATTTAACTCAGCCAAGCATGATCTCACCCATATTCAGCTGGATCTATCAATTAGGTTCACTAATAGTAGATCCTAAACTCATCTCACAATACTTACCCTTCCCGATAATTACCCTTACTACTTATTTCCTTTTCAAATTCACAGAAACTCACGCAGGTCCCCGCTACGCCTACTGGATATGTTTCACATTCAATCTATATATTTGGGCAATGAACTATATCGCCGGCGGCTTGCCACGTTCATCTTTCTATCTTCTATTCTTCGCTTTCCTCTGGCTAATGACTATTAGAAGCCGCCTCTGGTTGCCGGTTTGCCTAGCTCTACAAGCACTTTGTTATCCAACCGTATGCTTCATGTCAATAATCATTCTCGCCACAGAGACTCTAGCCAAAAGATACAACCCTAAAGCTACTTTAATAGCAATAAGCAGTGCCACCTTAGTTCTTTATTTTAGATATTTCTATCATCGTAATCATAGTTTCGGTGAATTGATTAATTTTAGTGAGACCATCAAGCTGCCAGAATGTTTTATAGATGGTAGACGTTGTGTAATCATGCTGCCTTATAGTGTTACTCAGATTAACAGCAATCCAGAAATACTACTATCTTTAGTCAGCAAACTAGCACCTTATGCGCTCGCTGGAATAATAATATTATCTCTTGCGTACCTACTGATCAACAAACTACTACTATCCAAAGTCAAATACCAAGCCCAACCTAGCTACCTCTGGACCAGCACTTATATTTCAATCGCCCTCTTCATAATTGCTCATATTATTCTTTTTTACTTATATCTTCCGCACAGATACATCGCTTACACCCTGCCACTTATCCCTATCTTTTTCATTGGCACTTGGTTTTATCAGGCTGAAGAATTATACAAAAACAAACCTATAATCATTAAGCTATTAACCCTAACAGCTTTATTACTCATGGCAACTCAAGCAGACGATGATCTTATTCGCGTCAATAAACAAGAACGACAAGTACTGCAATACCTCAGCAGCACTCCAATAAACAGTCTCATAGTAGCGTCTACTCGATTCGCCAGTAACATCCCAGCCTTCGCTTATCGCAGCGTCTTAGTAAGCTCCGAGACTGATATACCTTTCCATAAAGGCTACTATGAAGAAATTAAACGTAGATTAGTTGCTCAAGAAAAAATATACTCCAGCACAAATATCAATGAGATAAAACAAATAGCTAAGCAATATGGAGTAGATTACATAGTCCTTAACAACAAAGAAAATTACCCAACTCTTAATCAATTAACGAAAGTCTTTAGTACTAAGAGTTTCAAAGTAGTGCAGATCTAGATCCAAACAATAACTTAACAACAACGATTCGGCTTATTATAATCACTTTCTGTTTTAGCTTTGAATAACAGGCTCGGAACTATCGCCGGATCAAGATTAATTTTAGACTGAACATAATCGGCTTCCAAGCTACTGAACGGCTCTCCAGCACAGGCTCTAAGAAACAGACTAATAGTGCCAATAAAAACCACCCATAAGCAGAATAGAAAAGCTAGAGTAAGAGCCATAATTGCGTATTGATTAAAAATCAACTGCTCTTTAAACGGAGACTCTGAAAGCACTAGCAATTTCAGAGCTGCTAAATATCCAACTCTAGGATCAAGACTAAGAAATTTCTCAACTACCGCTGTCGTAGTAACCGTAACCAAGAATAATAATGGGACAATAGTTATCCAAATATATTTAAGTTTGCCAGATTTAACTAAAATACCAGTGCAAACGCATAAAGCAATAGAAGCAAGCATTTGATTAGCAATACCAAACAATGGCCAGAGCATATTCACTCCACCATTAGGATCTATCACACCTGCGTATAAGAAATACCCCCAGGCACTAACTACAATAGCGCTAGCAAAAACATTAGCTGCGTATGAAGAAGTCTTGCCTAGTGGCTTCCAGAGGTTACCAAGAAGATCTTGCAGCATAAATCTAGCGACCCGAGTTCCAGCATCTAAGGTAGTAAGTATAAATACTGCTTCAAACATAATTGCGAAGTGATACCAGATGCCTAATAACCCAGAACCAAAAACTTTAGAGAATATATGCGCCATACCAACAGCTAATGATGGAGCACCACCAGTGCGAGCTAGTAGAGAATTCTCGCCAACATCTGCAGCAAGCTTATTCATAGTTTCTGGCGTGACCACGAAACCCCAACTACTTATAGTTGCACAAGCATCTACTAGATTATTACCTACTAGCGCAGCTGGACTATTAATTGCGAAATAAACTCCAGGATCTAATACGGAAGCTGCTAGCATCGCCATCAAGGCTACTAAAGATTCAAGCAACATGCTGCCATAACCGATCAATCTAATATCTCGCTCACTAGCAATGATCTTGGGTGTAGTACCAGAAGCTACTAATGAGTGAAAGCCAGATATAGCCCCACAAGCAATAGTAATAAACATGAAAGGGAATACTTTACCACCGAATATAGGACCAGTGCCATCAACGAATTTAGTTATAGCCGGCATCTGCAAATCTGGTCTCAATATCAATACCGCAACAGCTAATAGAATAATAGTGCCCAATTTAAGATAGGTAGATAAATAATCACGCGGCGCTAGTAATAACCAAACCGGCAAAGTAGCAGCAAGAAATCCATAAATAATTATTGACCAGGCTAAAGGCTGAGCGCCTAAATTAAACCATGATCCCCAACTATAATCAGCTACATATTGACCACCTATTACCGCTGCTAGCACCAAAGCCAAACCTATTAGAGAAGCTTCAAGAACTTTCTCTGGACGCAAATAGCGCATATACAAGCCAATAAAAATTGCTATCGGTATAGTTGAAGATACAGTAAAAGTAGCCCAAGTGCTGTTGGTCATTGCTTTTACCACTACCAGCCCCAAGACTGCAATTAGAATCACTACTATCATTAGTGTTCCAATAAGAGCAGTAAAACCAGCAATAGGACCAAGTTCTTCTTTAGCAATTTGTCCTATGCTTTTACCATCACGCCTGGTCGAGAAGAACAGCACCAGCATATCCTGCACCGCACCACCCACCACTGAGCCCGCTAGTATCCACATAGTGCCAGGCAAATAACCAAACTGCGCAGCAAGTGTAGGTCCTATCAATGGACCAGGACCAGCTATAGCAGCGAAGTGATGACCGAACACTACCCACTTATTAGTAGGCAAATAATCCTTGCCATCATTGAGTCTCTCAGCTGGAGTAGCTCTACTAGGATCTAGCGCCAAGACTCGCGCACATATCCAAGCAGCATAGAATCTATAACCGATGACATAACAGCAGAGCGCAGCAAAAATAAACCAGATGGCACTAATAGTTTCATGCCTGTATAAAGCAATAAAACTCAATATTGAAGCGGCTCCCAAAGAAGCTGCCATAACACGTTTCGAGAAGAATTTTTTGCGATTTAAATAAGCCATACTAGCGAACTAAAGCTCTAGATGTTTCAGTGAGAACTACATTACAAACACGCTGACTACTACCATTAATACTACGCAACACATCTAAGACTTCTAGATTAACCCTGTCATGCTCTAGATCATTATTACTAGATATCTGATCTATCGCTGTGCTTCTAAACTGTTCAGCGAATTTAGCCATAGATTCTATCTCACGCGAGACCTTAATTGCTGAGTCACGAGAGTTTTTAAGGAATGCGTCAACAGCATAATTAAAACATCTAACCGTACGGAAGAAGTATTGATCCAAACCTCTAAAACGCTCATTAAAATTAGGCACTTTTCTATCCATCTCTTCAAGCGAGTAACTAAGTCTATGCACTATATGTTCTATTTCATTAATTACTGCCGTTTGGTTGAGTATATCTGAAGTCTCAATTATCCCTAGCTTGAAATTACCTCTGGCATTGACTTTGCTAAGGAATTTCATCAAATCTCTTCTCAGTTCATTATGATCTCGTCTTAAATCTTCTATGCGCGCAAATTCTAAGCGATGTTGATTTAAGAAATACTTACCAGAAACACAAAGCATCTCACGCACTATACTGCGCAAACAACGAATTCCATCGCGTGACTGCACCAAAGCAATATCTGGATTTTGTGAGAATTGACTCACAACTGGCATAGTATATTTTTTGTGGATGGCATTATCATCTGGTGGTACCATCACCGAACTAAGCCAAACTAATTGCTTAATAAAAGGAATGGCAATAGCAACAGTAAGCACGTTAAAAACAGTTTGAGAATTAGCAATAAACTGCGCTACATTACCTACTGGTGTAAAACTACTAATAAAACTAGTAAATTGAGGCACTACAAAAGCGAAAGGTAAGACACCTAATATATTAAAAATGATATGCGCAGCAGCTACACGTTTGGCTTGGTAGGTAGTTTTAAGAGATACTATCACCGCCGTTACACAAGTTCCGATATTAGCTCCTAACATCAGCGGTACTGCAGCTTCTATACTAAGCAAGCCTTGCATCCCCAAACCTATCATCACGCCTAGAGCTCCAGCACTGGAGTGTATAAGCGCAGTAAAAGCAGCACCAACTAGAATCCCTATTAAAGGACTCTCAAAATTCTGCATTAAATCCAAAAATATCTGTGAGTATCTTAGTGGCTTCATCGACTCTGACATCAAATGCAGTCCGAATAACATCACACCACTAGCCATAACCGCATTACCTATATATATGCTTTGGTTACGCTTAGCTAAAGTCTGCATCATAAAGCCAACGAACACTATTGCTAGTGACCACTTGATAACATCAAGAGCCATTATATGAGCGGTAACAGTAGTGCCGATATTGGCACCGAGCATCACAGCAACTGTGCGCTCGAAATTTATCAAACCAGACTGAACAAAAGAAACTAGTATCGAAGTTACAGCAGTACTACTTTGCACCACGCCAGTGATGATAGTACCGAGGATAATTCCCATCCAAGTATTTTCTGTAGCTTTTTCTATGGCACGTTTAAATGCTGGACCAGCAGCATTACGTAAATTAAGGTCCATTACATCAAGACCATTAAGTAACAGCGCGGTGCCGCCTAAAAGGGTAACTATAGAGAGAATATTGAAGCTTTCATGAGACATGCTCAA
>CAZQXM010000074.1:0-7791 GCA_964597205.1 uncultured Gammaproteobacteria bacterium | reverse complement strand
GTGGCCTCAAGTAGCTTAAGAGCGAAATCAAACGAGTCAGTAAAACCATCTGGAATCGGAATCCAAACATACATCGCACCGCCAGGGTTAGTTACATCTAATCCCATCGCACGCAGCGCTGGTACTACTAAATCACGACGTTGTTGATATTCGACGCGTATCTCTTCGCGGTATGCTTCACCAAGCTCAAGAGCCCGCGAGCCTGCTTCTTGAATGCCCATGCAAACACCATAGTCGAGATTTGTTTTGAGTTTGAAGAGAGTATGCACCACTTCTTCATTACCGACAGCATAACCAAGGCGCATGCCAGCCATATTGTAGGTTTTAGAGAAAGTATGAAACTCAATTGCTACATCCATCGCGCCTGGTATCTCAAGCACTGACGGGCACTTATTATCATCGAACCAAATATCACAGTAAGCAAAATCATTCATCAGAATAATTCCATACTCTTGGCAAATGCGCACTGCTTTTTCTAGGTAAGCTCTATTCACCACCGCGCCAGTAGGATTATGCGGATAGCTTAGTATCAGTAGCTTTGCGCGCTCGAGAATATCTTCTGGAATCTCATCAAGATCGCCGACGAAATTATTCTCAGGCTTCAACGGCAGCTCATAAACGTGCCCGCCCGCAAGCATGGTACCGCGCATATGCACTGGATAGTAGGGACTAGGAATTATAGTTACGTCACCTTCTTGAATATAAGCGAAAGCTATATGTCCTATTCCTTCTTTAGAACCTAATAAAGGTAGAACATTTTTCTTCGGATCAAGCGCCACATTAAAACGCTTCTTAAAATATTTAGAGATAGATTCGTTAAACGCCGGCTGCCCGCTAAATATCGGATACTGCTGATTGCGCGGCTTGCGCATGCCATCAGTTAGCGCCTGCAAAACACTATCATCAGTGGGACGATCCGGCGAACCTAGCGACAGATCTATAAGTTCTTTGCCTTGGTTTATTAGATCTAACTTAATCTCATCAAGCTGCCCAAAGGCGTAAGTCGGCATCTCCACTAATCTTAGTGAAGCGAGTACTCGGTGTTTACGCATGGTGATCATATATTACAACTTATCGCACAATCGCCCATAACTGCGTTACGCTCGTCCTCGGCATGCTCATTGACAAGATGAGTTAACTCCGCTGCCTCGAACTCGCAAGCCTTGTTCTGGACAATTGTGCGATAAGTTTATTATATCTAATGTTTTAGCTCCGCTTCAGCTTCTACTGTATCTCTAAACATTTTTCTCATGTAAGTGCAAAGCTCTCCCCAAGCCGCAGGAGCACCTGCTATTGCTCTGAAGGTTTGCATAACCCATTCCCGAAGCTCTTTGGTTTTAACCTTGATTTCACCTAAATCAATAAGCTTGGAAAAAAGTTTACCAAGGAGTATTTTAGGCGCTTTAATTGTCGAACAAGATTCAGAATCATTGGGAATAGAAAAGTGTATTGAACTGATTAGGTTGTCGCTAACCGCACCTTCAAAGCACCTTATAGAGTAAGTTTGAGCACCGGTATCATGGAATGAAAGTCCAAGACCAAGACCAGGCTTCATTTCAACCTTAGTAAAATTAGGATTCCCGCTAAGAGAAGCAACCTGATCTAAAGCAGCTTTTAATTTTGGACTTTTAATAGATAAAGCCGTCATACCGGCTCTTATCTTACCATATACCTAGGTCGCAAACACCAACACCGCCACCGCAATCCCCACTGCAGCAAGCATAGTTAGTATATAAGCTTGCACGCGCCCGCTCTGAGTGAGTTTCAAGACTTCACCAGTGAACTCAGTGCCGCGCCAAGCGATGCCGTTAACGAATATACCCTCAATAATGAACTTGTCGATAAAGCCCCAAGTCGCTCTGAAGAAAGTCATAAACGCAGCCACGATAGCGTTGTAAATCTCATCGATATACCACTTATTAAGCGAACCATTGAAGAGCACGCTCACATTATTACGGAAGAATTTATTCAAGCCCATACCACTTACATAGACTAGGTAGGATACAGTCACGCCCACCACAAACGCGAGGAACGGTAAATAACCAAATGGTTGATTCATCTCTTCAAGGAAGAAATCCATCGCCGCTTGTCCTTGATGCATATGCGAGTGGAAATGCGGATCTAAATAGCGCAGTATAGAAAAATCCTTAAACGGTGAACCAAAATAACCTAAGACTATAGAAGGCACAGCAAGCACCATCAGCGGCACCGTAACTGACCACGGCTGTTCATGCGGATGCGCATGTCCGCGATATTTTCCTTCGAAGGTCTTGAAATATATCCTGAACATATAGAACGCGGTTAGAGTCGCTGTTACAACACCCACCCAAAACAGTGGCTTAGACACCGACCAAGCTTGAGCGATAATCATATCCTTAGACCAGAAACCACTCATAAAAGGGAATCCAGCGATAGACAAAGTACCGATAAGAAATGTAATCGCGGTGATTGGCATATACTTACGCAGTCCGCCCATCTCATTCATATCCTGTTCATGGTGACATCCCATGATTACAGAACCCGATCCCAAGAACAGCATCGCTTTAAACATCGCATGCGTGATTAAGTGGAACATCGCGATTGCTGGCACGCCTAAGCCTGCTGCCATCACCATGTAACCTAGTTGCGAGCAAGTTGAATACGCTAGTGCCTTCTTAATATCGTTCTGAGTAAGCGCGATGGTCGCAGCGAAAATCGCAGTGATACCACCAACCCAAGCTATCACCGTTAACGCTTCAGCGCCAGGTATAGAGTAGATAGGAAATACTCGCGCAACTAGATATACTCCAGCCGCCACCATTGTTGCTGCGTGAATTAATGCTGATATCGGCGTAGGACCTTCCATCGCATCCGGTAACCATATATGTAGTGGGAACTGAGCAGATTTGGCAGCGGCGCCCATAAATATCAAGAGCCCAATGGCAGTTACTGAAACGATTCCAGTAAGAGCTAATCCATTATTAGCAATAGCCCACTCAGTCGCTTCGCGCAGTTGCTGGAAGCCAAGAGTAGAAACATTATTAGCAAGGCTAGTACCACTAGTCCAATAATCTTTAGTCGCGTTATAAAGCATGATCAGTCCGACAAGGAAGCCAGCATCACCAACACGGTTAACTACGAATGCCTTTTTGCAAGCATGAGCCGCTGCTGGTTTATACCACCAGAAACCGATCAAGAGGAACGAGCAAACACCAACTAGCTCCCAGAAGAAATACATCTGGAATAAGTTACTAGAAACTACTAGTCCTAACATCGAAAAAGTAAATAGCGATAAATATGAATAGAAGCGAGTGTAGCCCGGATCTTCATCCATATAGCCGTGGGTGTAAATTTGCACCAAGAAACTTACTAGGCAAACAGTAAGTAACATAGCTACTGTCATATGATCGACGAAACAACCCATCTCAAGATGAAAATCGCCGGCTTGAATCCAGTTCCAGTTCTTTTCATAGGTCGGCGCATTCGCCAGAAATATCATTAGCGACTGCACGAAACCGACGGCAACTGCGCCAATCGATAACAAGGCCGAGACCAAGCGCGAACGGTGAGTAAAAAACATAATGAGCACAGCGCTGACAAGCGGGTACAGTGCTATTAACCAAGCATTTTCAATATTAGACATCAATTTTCATTATATGAGTAATAACTAAAGTAGGCAATTTACCTATGGCATGCAAGGTAGTCTCAAAACTTAGCAAAGCTAAAAGCGCAAAAATGTGACCTAAGTCACCTTTTTGCTAAGCAGCTACTATTTTAACTACAATTTCATTACTCTCAACAAGATTCATCTCTTGCTTGATAGCTCTTTTAAGTCCGCTATCAGAGTTAAACTCACCTAGCTTGTTCTCTAAATCTTTCTTTTCAGCTAAAACAGAATCCAATTGATGACTAAGCACCACTTGCTGAGCGATATTCTTACTCAAACAATAAGCATTAACTAAAGCACTATTTAATAAAGGTAGAACAGCAACCAAACTAATCGTGGTCCAGAATTTAGTTCTGAACTGCATTGAACGCTTGACTTTAGCTGTTGGACGCTCTTGAGCTTGCTCAGTAGTCTCCTGAGGCATAGCATTCACATTGAGCTGATAGTAATAATCGTAGTTATATTGGTAATTAGTGTTACGGTGATACATCGGCGCGTCGAATTGCTCTTCGATGTCCCTTTCTCGAGCTGCTTTTTCTTGAGACGCGATGATCTGCTTTATGTTTCCTTCGGCGCTAATTTTTTCTAAAACTTCTGGAGGACTCATAAGCAAAACTGCCGTTACCAACAATAGTAGCTCTCGAAACTATTAGTGGCAAGTGAAATTATAAAAATTAATTGGTGTTCAATTATTCCAGTCAAAGCCTGTCACCATAAGTGTTTGAGCCTATTAACCAAGCGCTGTTTAATTATTTATGGAAATAAAAAAATGTTCAGTTTCGCGCAAGTAAAATTCTTAGCAAGGACATGATTAAATATCACATTCAATCATGAATGCAGAATCTTAGTCCTTCTGCCAAAATTTTAGACCCATAGTTTAAAGCGCAATAATGTGACGTCTGTCACATTATTGCTAAGCACAAAAACGAGCCATTGGGCTCAATCATGCTCTTATCTATAGGATTCCCCCGCCCCCAGCAAGCCTTTTGCGCTAGAATAGTCCCTGATGTTCAAGAGCCTCTCAGAAAAAATCCAAGACTCACTGCAAAAATTACGCGGTGAAAAACAGATCAGCGAAACTAATATTCGTAGTGCCTTGAATGATTTAAGACGCGCTCTACTTGAGGCGGACGTTAGTCTTAGTGCCACCAAAACTTTTATTACTAAAGTAGAAAGCCAAGCTCTTGGTCAAGAAGTACTTAGAGGACTTAAGCCCTACGAGCAGTTCATTAAGATAGTCCAGGACTCACTCACCGATTTGCTTAGCAGCAAAGAAGCTCAACCTAATTATGAGCAGATACTCTTACTCGGTCTGCAAGGTGCCGGTAAAACTAGCACAGCTGCCAAGCTCGCTTATAAGTTTAAAAACCGGAACCCACTATTAGTTCCCTGCGATTTGCAGAGACCAGCAGCTATAGAACAGCTTAGAGTGCTAGCCAAGCAAGCTGGAATTGCTTTCGCTGAGCCGGCTGCAGCCGGAATTGACCCTAATACTATTAGCGATGCGCATGTCACCAATAAATCTGCCTACCTATATAAGCTTGTTGACTATGCTCTCGAACAAGCCAGCACTAATAAATATCAATGTTTGATTTTTGATACGGCTGGACGCCTTTCAGCAAACAAGTCAGTGGCAACCGCGATTGGCTTAGATCAAGGCATTTGTGAGCGAGGCGCCGGAGTTGACTTAAACGTCAATGAGGACGCCGAGCGAACAAATAACGCAGAGATAAGCCAATCGAGTAAGCCACTGATGCAGGAACTTAAGGAACTTGAACAGTATATAAGGAAGAGAAGTGGGAAGAACCTAAGCAATATCCTAGTCCTCGATTCTTTAATCGGACAAGAAGCCGCTAAAGTAGCAGCAAGTTTCAATACCAACCTAAATATAGATGGAGTGATTCTCACTAAACTTGATGGTGATAGTCGCGGTGGTGCTGCCCTATCTATAGTAGAAGCCTGTAACAAACCAATCCTTTTAGCCACCTGCGGTGAGAAGCTTGAAGATCTTGAAGAATTCCATCCAGAGCGCATGGCGAGCCGGATTCTGGGCATGGGCGATATCGTTTCGCTTGTCGAAAAAGCCCAGCAGCGCATTGAAACTGAAGAAGCTCGCAAGATAGAAGAACAATTACTCAAGGGCAATTTTAACTATGAGGTTTTTATCGCTGCCCAGAATATGATGTCTAAACTTGGCAATATGGGACAGATGCTTGAAATGCTCGGTATGGGCTCTATGCTCAAGCAATTCGGTATCAATGCTGCCAAACAAGAAACTTTAATGGCAGAAAGCCAAGATAAAATGCGCAATTTCAAGACTGCGATCTCCAGCATGACTAAAGAAGAGAGACGCAAACCAGATTTACTCAGTAAGCACCCAAGTGCGCGCAGTCGCAAAGCACGAATCGCTAAAGGTTCTGGTCTTAAAGAAACAGATATCGATAAACTCACTAGCGAGTTTACTAAGATGCGCGAACTTTTTGCCAATATGGGACCAATGATGCAGATGATGAAGAGCGGGAACCCGATGGCTAAACTGAATCCTCTTGCCAATATGGCTAGTATGCGTGGCATGCCTCAACTTGCCAAGTCCAGACCCGCTACCCCACAGACCAAGAAAGGCGAAAAACCTAAAGTTAAAGGTTTTAAAAATTAAATTAATTTTCGGGAACTTTTTTCAAAATCGCTATTGACGGCCCGGGCCACCAGTAATAGGATGAAAACAATAGCTAGTAAACCTAGCTGGTGGGAACTTAGTATGGGAACTCACTAAAAAATTCTAAGCAAGCCCTTGGAGCTGAAACTTGGAGAAAAGAGGAGAAACAATATAATGGAAAATAATGAGCAAGGATTCCCGTTTGCTGATACGACAGCTGGTGCGAATATCAAAGTATTCGGAACTGGTGGTGCTGGATCAAACGCGGTAAACGGAATGATTCAATCTGGACTAGCAAATGTCCAGTTCTGGATCGCAAATACAGATAAACAAGCATTAGAAATTGCACAAACACCTAACAAGTTACAGTTGGGCGCACGCTTAACTCGCGGACTTGGTGCAGGCGGCAACCCTGAAACTGGCAAATTGGCTGCTGAAGAGAGTGTTAACGATATTAGTAACGCACTTGAAGAAGCCGATATGGTTTTCATTACCTGCGGTATGGGTGGTGGAACTGGTACTGGTAGTTCTGAAATTATCGCTGACATCGCACGCGAAAGAGGCATCCTTACAGTTGGTGTAGTAACTAAACCTTTTAGTTTTGAAGGTCGTCGTCGCGCGAAGCTAGCTGAAGAAGGTATCAAACGTCTTAAAGATAAAGTTGATGCTCTAATCGTAATCCCTAACGATAGATTGTTAGAAATTACTGAGCGTCAAACAAGCATGAAAGATGCTTTCAAACTTGCTGATAACGTACTCTTACAAGCAGTACAGGGTATCAGTGACATCATTAACCTTCCTGGGTTAATTAACGTTGACTTCGCAGATGTGAAGAGCGTTATGCGTTCTGCTGGTAATGCCATCATGGGCATGGGCAGAGCGAGTGGTGAAGGTAGAGCGGTATCAGCTGCTAAGCAAGCGATCAACTCTCCGCTTCTTGAAAGCACCATCAAAGGCGCTACAGGAATCATCTTCAACGTAACTGGTGGCAGAGATCTTACTCTACATGAAGTTAACGAAGCTGCTGAATCAATTTACGATCAAGTAAGTGATGAAGCGAACATTATCGTTGGTGCAGTTATCGATGAGAAAATGCAAGGCGAAATCCAAATCACAGTAATTGCTACTGGTTTCCAAACTGTGGAAGCTGGACAAAAAGCACCTGCTGCGAACTCTAAAGAGAAATCGCCTTTCTATTTAAGCTTCGGTAGTGGATTTAGCAGTGCAGGAACTTCTTCTGCTGTTAAACAGCCAACGGCTAGAACAACAGTTAGTCCAAACAATCTTTTCTTCCCATCTAAAGAAGAATTAGATAAATCAAAACTGAGAACATCAATCACTACTAGCTCTCCAGAGCCACGTAGCGAAATGAAGATACGCAAGGATTCTAACGAATTACTTGATATCCCTGATTTCCTCAGAGTTAAATAACAGGTTTCCTCTCCAAGGGAAAGCAAAAACGCCACTCACGTGGCGTTTTTGCGCTTTT
>CAZQXM010000073.1:0-7817 GCA_964597205.1 uncultured Gammaproteobacteria bacterium | reverse complement strand
TTGATCTATATGGTTTTAGGCTGTCTGGCATAATAGTGAATATACTCATTCTCAGCCTAGCGTCTTGGCTAATACTAACTACTATTCTTTGCTGAGAGTTGTAGTTATAGTAAAACTTATGTGGCTTAGAACCCTCTCCAGGTCTAAATCTCACATAGCCTGCTCTATACCGATTCCCGGCTTGAGGTCTATTGCGCTGACTGATCTCATCATAGCCAAGAGGACCCTTGGTATCTAGGTAAGGTAGAAAGAAGGGGGGACTTGAAAGTGTCCTAATTGCTGGCTCAATATCATCATCTAGAGTATTTGGGTACGGTTTTTGGGGACCTAAGACGCTTAAGTGAGGAGGAGTTATTTGGCTGTTAGCTGCATTTAGTGCTTGAAAATATCTCTCTCTTAGTGTTACGAAGGGAGAACTGTTATTTGTTTGCTTGAAACCTGCTGCTGCGACCACAGTAAAATAATATCAAAATTATTAAGATATGTAAAGCCAATAAAAAACCCTGACTTGTAGCCAGGGTTTTTTATTGTTAGATTATAACTTTATTATAACTACTCAACGATGCTAGAAACAACACCCGCTCCAACGGTTCTACCGCCTTCACGAATTGCAAATCTCATACCATCTTCGATAGCTACTGGGCTGATAAGCTCAACAGTCATCTCGATGTTATCGCCTGGCATTACCATCTCAACGCCATCAGGTAGATAAACGTTACCAGTTACGTCTGTAGTTCTAATGTAGAACTGTGGACGGTAACCTTTGAAGAATGGAGTGTGACGTCCACCTTCATCCTTAGTTAGGACGTAAACGCTACCAACGAATTTAGTGTGAGGTTTGATAGAACCTGGTTTAGCAATTACTTGACCACGCTCAATATCAGCTTTCTCAATACCACGTAGAAGTACACCAGCGTTGTCGCCTGCTTGTACTGACTCTAGTGATTTGCGGAACATCTCACAACCGGTGATAACTGTCTTCTTAGGGATTTCAGTGTAACCAACGATTTCTACTTCATCGCCTACTTTTGCTTGACCGCGCTCAACACGACCAGTAGCAACAGTACCGCGACCAGTGATAGTGAAGACATCCTCAACTGCCATCAAGAATGCTTTCTCGATGTCGCGTTGTGGAGTTGGAACGCTAGCGTCAACAGCATCTACTAGATCGAAAATTTTGTCTGCCCACTCGTTGTCGCCTCTCTTAAGAGTTGGACTAGCAATTGCTGCTTCAACTGCTTTAAGTGCTGAACCTTTGATGAATGTAATATTGTCGCCGTCGAACTCGTACTTAGATAGAAGTTCACGAGTTTCCATCTCAACTAGTTCAAGAAGCTCAGCATCATCCACCATGTCGCACTTGTTCATAAATACAACGATGTGTGGAACGCCTACTTGGCGTGCTAGAAGAATGTGCTCGCGAGTCTGAGGCATTGGACCATCAGCTGCTGATACTACAAGTATCGCTCCATCCATCTGCGCCGCACCAGTGATCATGTTCTTAACATAGTCAGCGTGACCTGGACAGTCTACGTGCGCGTAGTGACGAGTTGCTGACTCATACTCTACGTGTGCAGTGTTAATCGTAATACCGCGTGCTTTTTCTTCTGGAGCTGCATCGATATCTTCATATTTTTTAGCTGTTGATTGACCAACTGCTGCTAGTACAGAACATAGTGCTGCTGTTAATGTAGTTTTACCGTGGTCAACGTGACCGATAGTTCCTACGTTTACGTTTGGTTTATTTCTTTCGTATTTTGCTCTTGCCATTTTTTATCCTTTTGCTTGTTTTTGTAATTTAGACCTGTATGGGCGATTTTGCTTCAAGTCTATTAGTGTCGCTGCTATACACGTAAGAACATACATAGCTCCAAGCAACATCAAAAATACTATCAGATACAGGATATAAAGTGATATTTAATAATTAAAATACCTTAAAATAGAACTATTGCTAAATGTATTACTAGCCCTTTTGATAATTTTTCTTGCAATTAAACTTGCTGCTTGGATTGCGCTTAAATTTAAGCAGCCAGCAGTCTTAGTTGAGCTGCTTATGGGTGTTGCCTTAGGTAATACTTATCTTTTCAACTTCAAAGAAAGCCATCATATGCTTGCTTTGCTTGCTGGAATTGGTGTGATTATTCTTTTGTTTGAAGTTGGTCTAGAGTCTAACCTCGATGAGATGCGGGCTCTAGGCTCAGAATCGATTTTGGTGGCGCTAGTCGGAGTAATTCTGCCCTTCATTGGTGGTTATTATGTTTCGGGCTATTTAATGCCAGAGCTTAGTGATTTAGCCAGAGTATTTATTGGTGCGACTTTAACAGCAACTTCAGTAGGAATTACGGCTAGGGTTTTTAGAGATTTCAATATTCTGCAGCAAATCGAAGCCCAAATAGTACTAGGAGCTGCAGTTATAGATGATGTCCTGGGTTTAATTATTCTTGCTGTAGTTTCGGCCTTGGTTGGTGGCGCCGAACTTAGTTTAATGGCAATAGCTTTCATTAGTTTTAAAGCTCTATTCTTCCTGCTCAGTTCTATTGCTGCAGGGCGTCTGCTTGTCGATCATAGCTTTAAGGCACTAGCTACTTTTAAGATTCCGACTTTAATTCCTATTGTTTCTCTATTGTTTTGTGCATTGATGTCGTATTTCGCTTCAATAGCGGGGTTAGCCCCCATAGTAGGAGCCTTTGCTGCAGGTTTACTGCTTGATCCTCTGCATTTTCAAGGTTTAGGTACTAAAACTAGTGTTCAGGATTACATACGCCCTTTAAGCTCATTTTTGATCCCTTTGTTTTTTGTGGTGACGGGCATAGAAGTTAATTTAACAGTGTTTAATTCTTCTGAAATTTTGATAATAGGTTTAGCTATCAGTATAGTTGCAATTCTTGGTAAAGTCCTTAGTGGATGGGCGTTTAGCTCTAAGCAAGCCATCTCTCGTTTGATGATTGGTCTTGGTATGATACCGCGCGGTGAAGTTGGACTAATCTTCGCTAGTACTGGGCTTGCTCTTGGGGTTCTGGATGATAAACTTTATGCTATTGCTGTGATGGTGGTGTTTTTGACTACTTTTATTAGTCCGCCACTACTTTCAGTAGTCATCAAAAATGCAAGTCGAAACCAAACTTAAGCACGCTGCAATTGTTCTTGATAGGCTGGATTATAGTCTGGCTGCGGCTATTGTAGAGTATGCAGAGAATTATGGTCTTGAAGTGCTTGATTTTTATCTGAGCGAGTTTGCAGAGTCTGAAACTGTTATTGCGAGGACTGCGAAACACGACGAAGCGATCCAAGTTAATTTTATCGATAACTCTGGTGTTGAACCTGCGCGCTTAAGACTGCTCGCTAAGCTAAAAACTTTAGCTGAGCAAAAACTAGACTACGAGACCTTTATAGAGACTTTAGTACCTGCTCCACCAGATTTGATTATTGTGGTGGGCGATAAGCTTGCTGGTAGAATTATAGAAGAAGCGAGTTATGCCGAGTTGGTCTTTGCTTGCGACGCAGAGCCCTCTAGTATTAAAGAAGCTTTTAATGAGTTTGCACGTCGCAAGAGAAACTTTGGAGTTTAGTTGTTCCACTCTAAAGTAACAGGATCTATATTTTCAAAACCCTTATCCGAGAGCAAAATACTATTAGGATAGCGATAGCAAGACTCGGGAAGAGTATCGCTATTAAAGTTGGAAAGCACAAGATCAATATTTGCTAATTGCTTTTGGCTAATAGATTCAGAAAGCCTTGCTCTAAGTTCAGTCTTGATACGCTCAGCAAACTCTTGGTCACCATTAACTTCACTGTTGTAGTAGATTAATGCCTCCACTCGTCCGCCGCGGCTTAGTAGATCTAGGTCAACTAAGAGTTTCTCTATATGGGTCTGGTAGTTATATTTGCCATTAGCAAAAGGTCTAATCTCGCGCGGTACAGAGAGCACTATACCCTCACCACTATTACCGGAAGGATAGTAGTAACGACGATATTTAGGCTCTAACTTGCCGAGTTCTTCTATTTGCCAGCGGCTGCGCTCTGATTTCCAGTTACCGGTAGTGCAGATAGGTGTGATAATCTCATGACCTAAATCTATAGCAGCTCGCACTGTATCAGCGAAACTAGCTTCGCTATTGTCCTCATAATTAACAAAAACAGGGTCATAGCCCTCTACTTTGGTGATGCGCATCTTGATACCTAGTTCTTTGGCTTCGTTATAGATATTCATTAATTCGCTAAACTTAATTGCACCTTTATTAGTGGTACTGGCTGATACTGCGCAGCCCTCGCATCCGATGGGACAAGAATTCATGTGACGCTCGTGAAAAATATGCTCAGCATAAAATTGCTTTTTGGTCTCAAGGCTTGTGCAGGGTTCGGCTGTTTGAACGTTCACTGGCATTATAATACTACATATTAGCTGTGCTGCGAAATCAAGCCTATTTAGCCCCCAGGATGCTAGAATCTGAGCCCGTGAGCATAGCAAAAGTGTGATTTAGGTCACGTTTTTGCGTTGCAAGCGTGAGTGATACAATCTTGACTTGCAATGACCGTAACTGACAGTAGACTAACTATTATTGAATCCGCCATTAGAGAAATCCCTGATTTCCCTAAGCCAGGTATTTTATTTAGAGATATAACGACTCTATTGGCTAAGCCAGAGGCTCTTAGAGCTACTATCGATATGATAGTTGAGCATTACAAGGATTCTAATATAGGTTATGTGGCTGGACTTGAGTCCCGTGGTTTTATATTCGGTTCAGCGGTGGCTGAGCGCCTCGGTGCTGGACTTATACTAGTGCGCAAGCCTGGTAAGTTACCAGCTACTACTGCGCGCCATGAATACACTCTAGAGTACGGCACTGACGCTCTTGAGATACATGAAGATGCTTTTACTTATCATAAAGATCAATCAAATAAACGTGTACTAATTTGTGATGATCTTTTGGCTACTGGCGGCACGGCTTCAGCGGCAGCACAGCTTATAACTAAAGTTGGTGGTGACTTAGTTGGCGCGGCTTTCGTTATAGAGCTAGCTGAACTTAATGGCAGAGCTAAGCTGCCAGTGATGGATATTTACTCGCTGATTAAAGCTTAGTGGATTGCTTCGCTGCGCTCGCAATGACGGGTTATTAAAGTTTCTTGTTTTTCTTAGAGTAGACTATTGCAAGTATCTCCGCTACTGCAATATAGAGTTCTGGTGAGATTTCTCTATCTACTCCTACATTCTTATACAGCGCACGCGCTACGGGTATGTTTTGAATTATATCGATATTAGATTCTCGAGCGAACTCTTTAATACGCTCAGCTAGCAAGCGAGCTCCTTTGGCTACTACCATGGGAGCTGACTTAGAACTACTGCGATCGTATTTAATAGCGACAGCTATATGAAAAGGGTTAGTGACTACTACGTCAGCCATTTTTACTGACTCGCGCAAGCCGCGTTTCTGGGCGAAACTTTTTTGGCGTGCCTTGATTTGACCTTTAAGGAATGGGTTACCTTCTAGTTGTTTGTACTCGTCTTTAACTTCTTGTTTGGACATTTTTTGATCTTCAAAAAACTGCCAGCGCTGATAGAGGTAATCGATTAGACCTAGCACCAGTAGTGTCATTGCGGCTTTAAGGCTGATCTCCCAAATCATCGCGCCAGACTCAGAAAGTATCGCTGGTAGCTCTTGGAAGTTCATGGTGATAAAAATCGCACGGTTATTCCAAAGTACAGAGCCTGCTACTACGATAACCAGAACCATTTTAAGAACGCTTAGGATGGTTGCAACAGTAGAGCGCATAGAAAATATTCTTTGAAAGCCATTGATAGGATTAATTTTGTCTATATTAGGTTCTAGCGGTTTGAATGAAACTCTTAGACCCACTTGTGCAGTCGTTGCAATAAAGGTCGCTACCCATGTAATCAAAAGCACTGGCAGAGCAGCTCTAGCAAAGCTGATCACCACATGAAAAAATAATGCTTGTATGCCATCGATACTAAGCTCGTCTAATGAAACATCGTGCATTAGCTGTATAAAGAGCATGCTGACTTCTTGTGAGATTTGTGGCAGGAATATCGCGGTAGCTATTATGGCTGCTATTAGACCGCTCATGCCTGATAGATCTTGTGAGCGCGCGACCTGACCTGCCTCTCTACTTTTACGTAGTTTGTGCTGCGAGGCTGTTTCGGTTTTTTGGTCTTTATCTTCTCCAGCCATTAACTAAAGAGCTGACTGAAATTATCCAGCAGGCCTTCGCTAACGTAGTCATCTACGCTTGCAGCAAGCCCGCTGAGAGTCAGACTCATTACTATCATTCCCAGAATCAGCTTATTTGGCATGATTAAGAAGTAAATATTGGCTTGAGGTAAGACTTTGGCGACCATGGCAACAAAAATATCGGTTATGGTCATTACTGCTAGAAGTGGCATCATTAGCTTAAGCGAGAGCACGAAAATACCACTAAATATTGCTAGATAATTGGTGGCTAGTCCTGCGTAATTAAAATCTAAAGCCCCGATGGGCATTACAGTGTAGCTTTTAGATAATATCTCAAATAAATTGTAAAAACCTCCCAGTAAGAGGAAAGCAGCAAGTGAGGCGTAAAGATAGAAGATAGCAATAGGATTGGCTCCAGTATTTAAACTTGGCTCGAAAATATTACTAGCACTGCCGCCCATCTGTACTCCAGCTAAATGTGCAAAAGTTGCAATACCATCGAAAAGTAAACTAGCTAGCATCCCCAAGATAGCTCCTAATAAGATTTCAAAAAATATTACTATGCTAAGTAGCCAGGGATTAGTAGGGATGAGGTTTTGGCTGCTAGCTATAGCATACTCATACAAAGTAAAACTAATCACTCCAGCAAAGCCGATCTTAATCATTATCGGGATTTCAGTCCTTGATAAAACTGGTGCAGTCATCATCATTGCCATAACGCGAAACAGTATCAGCAAAAATGCTAATAATAGTTGGACGGTTAAGGTGTCGAAACTAAGAGCCACTGATTTTAGGTTAGCGTGAAACTGCTGTCATTGCGAGCGAAGCGAAGCAATCCATTTCTAGTTTTGCCTAATTTTACTTAGAATTCAACCGTCCGATAAGCGCAATCCCATTTTTAAGTTATACTACTTAATTTATGTAATAACCATTAGGGATAATTAGCAGGTTTTTCCTTGATATTATTAAATAGGATATTATAATTTTGTTCTAATAAAATTAGCTAATTTGGCTACTGTTTAAAGCCTTGTTTTGAATATTATAATAAGCCGGAAATACCGCTATACAGCATAGTATAATAGCTATCCGAGTAATTCGTATTACTCGATCTGATAATAAATTGGTAGCAAACACTGAAACACTGCCAAACCTTGGACCAGCTGTAACTGGCCCTAATGGTCGCACGCCTGAAACGGCGCTGGGATCAAATCGTGCTGGGGGGAATCCAGCACAGACCCCAGCTCCTATCGAAGCTAGAGTAGTTAATGAGACTGTGACTAAACTTGCAGCTCCAGCTGACCCCGCGCCGCAGGACTCTAAAGCCATGTCTAAACAAGACTTGGATAAAGCTTTAGCTCAAAAACCTGAAGCTTCAGAAGTCAAAGGGGTGCCAGTTCTATGGCGTGACACTGTACCGATGATAGCTACAGGTATCGCTTCAGCGATGCATTTGCTTACAGCTTTCGGGCGCATATTTAAAAATATCTTGCCGGCTTCAGCTCAAACATGGCTAGAAAATAACGTACTTAAATTATCTAAGACCGCTAATGCTTTTAATTACACAATGAAGAGTGCTGATTCATTTATGCATAAGCGTGGTTTTGATGCTTTGGGTAGATTTATGCATGT
>CAZQXM010000072.1:0-7862 GCA_964597205.1 uncultured Gammaproteobacteria bacterium | reverse complement strand
AAACCACAGCAGAACCTTTCTCAATCAGCTTCTTAGCTGCTTTGATGTTCTGGCATATCTGTCTATCAATAAGCTTATTGATCACAAATGGTTTGAAAAGCTCGATTGCCATCTCGCGTGGTAAACCACATTGGTGTAACTGTAAGCTAGGACCAACCACGATAACTGAACGACCAGAATAGTCAACACGCTTACCGAGCAAGTTTTGACGGAAACGACCTTGCTTACCTTCAATGATATTAGAAAGTGATTTAAGTGGTCTACCGTTAGTACCAGTTACAACTCTGCCGCGACGACCGTTGTCGATAAGAGCATCTACTGCTTCTTGAAGCATACGCTTCTCGTTACGGATGATGATTTCTGGTGCACCCATATCAATAAGACGAGCTAGACGACTGTTACGGTTGATAACTCTGCGATATAGATCGTTAAGATCTGAAGTTGCAAATCTACCACCATCAAGCTGTACCATCGGACGCAAGTCAGGAGGACAAACAGGAAGTATATCTAGTACCATCCAAGCGGGATCAGTATTAGAAGTGATAAGTGATTGAACTAATCTTAGGCGCTTAACGTACTTAGCACGTCTCTGTTGTGAACCACCGACTTCAGCGAGCTCAGATTTAAGCATGTCTCTTAGTTTTTCTAAACCAGGCAAGCTTAGTAGTTCGCCTTGCTCAATACGTTTCTCGTTAGGGAACTCGTATTTAGGTTGAGCGAGCTCAGCTAATAATAGTAATATCGCTTCAGCACCGATACCAACCTCGAACTGGTTAGTTTCGTTCTCAAGTAATTTATCGTAATCTTCTTCAGTAATGATTTGGTTTTTCTTGAGACCTTCTACATTACCTGGATCTAGAACAATGTAAGCATTGAAATAAGTCACTTGCTCAAGATCTTTAAGAGCGATATCAAGCAGTAAGCTTAGGTAGCTAGGGATACCTTTAAGGAACCAGATATGAGTAACTGGTGCTGCTAAAGTGATGTGACCCATACGGTGACGACGTACTTTAGATTCAGTAACTTCTACTCCGCATCTTTCACAAACGATACCTTTATGGCGTACGCGTTTATATTTGCCGCAAGCACATTCCCAATCCTTAACTGGACCAAAAATCTTCTCACAGAAAAGACCATCTTTCTCTGGCTTAAGAGTACGGTAGTTGATAGTCTCAGGTTTCTGAACTTCACCACGTGACCAGCCTAGAATGCGCTCAGGAGAAGCGATCTGTATCTTAAGTGCGTCAAACACATCGTTGTCCGCAACAAGGCTAGCCTTATCGAGATCACAATGCCAATCAGCAGTAAGGCTAAGTTCTTGATCTATTGTGCTGTCTATTTTAGTTTGCGTCATTTCTTAGTTCCTTAAATCGTTTCCTTATACTACTTCGTTGAGGCTGAGATCAGCTTCTTCTACTTCTTTTTCGTCTTCAGGCGAATCAGTCGCTAGATCAGTAGCTGTAAGTTCTCTAATCGTGTCCTCAATGCTGCGAGTTTTACGATTCTTAAGTGGATCGTAGTTCTCAACATTCAGGTCAACTTCCTCAAGAGATCTGTCGCTGTTGTATTTGAGTGCATGAATATCAAGTCCAATAGACTGTAATTCGCGCATCAATACTTTGAATGACTCTGGTACGTTCGCTGGTGGGATATTCTCACCTTTAACGATGGCTTCGTAGGCTCTAGATCTACCAGTAACGTCATCTGACTTAATGGTAAGCATCTCTTGTAGAGTGTAAGAAGCACCGTAAGCTTCAAGAGTCCAGCACTCCATTTCTCCTAGTCTCTGACCGCCGAACTGAGCTTTACCGCCTAGTGGCTGCTGAGTAACTAGTGAGTATGGACCAGTAGAACGAGCGTGGATCTTGTCGTCTACTAAGTGGACTAACTTAAGAACGTACATCACACCAACTAACACTGGGTTGTCGAATCTTTCACCAGTGCGACCATCGATAAGCCAAGTTTTACCGTTAGGCATTAACCAATTGTGCTCACCGTTGTTAGATTTGCGTGCTTTGTCAATTTCTTGAGTGATTAGATTATCAGAAGCATCTTGACCGAACATCTCATCGAAACTAGGCACTTCATAAGCGTGACCTAATATCGAAGCTGCCATACCTAATAGTGCTTCATATAACTGACCAACGTTCATACGAGAAGGAACGCCTAGTGGGTTAAGAACAATATCCACTGGAGTACCATCAGGTAAATGTGGCATATCTTCTTGAGGCAATATCCTCGAGATGATACCTTTGTTACCGTGGCGTCCTGCGATCTTGTCACCGACAGAGATACGACGTTTTTGGGCGATAAATACACGAACAACCTTGTTGGATACAGGAGGTAATTCATCACCTTTATCACGATCATAAACGCGAACCGCAATAACGCGTCCACCTTCACCGTGTGGAATACGCAATGAATTGTCTTTAACGTCGCGCGCTTTCTCACCGAAGATAGCTCTTAGTAATCTTTCTTCTGGTGGATTGTCAGATTCACCCTTAGGAGTGATTTTACCGACTAGGATATCGTTCTCACGAACCCAAGCTCCGACGCGAACTACACCTTGCTCATCAAGATGCTTGAGTGAATCCTCACTTACGTTAGGAATTTCACGGGTAATTTCTTCTGGTCCTAGTTTGGTTTGACGAGCATCAATCTCATATTTTTCGATATGGATAGAAGTGTAAACATCGTCATAGACTAGTCTTTCAGAGATTAGGATCGCATCCTCGAAGTTATAACCTTCCCACGGCATTAAAGCTGTAACTAGGTTCTTACCGAGAGCAAGCTCGCCTTGGCAAGTCGCTGCACCATCAGTAAGTGCTTGACCAGCTTTGACTTTTTGACCCAATTTAACGATAGGAATTTGGTTGAGGCAAGTATCTTGGTTAGATCTCATGTACTTAATAAGTTCATAAGTTTTAGAACCTTGATTGCCCTCGAACTTAACAGTGATACGGTTAGCATCAACGTAAGCAATTTCACCATCAGCATCAGAGATAACCACCATGCCGCTGTCTCTTGCTACTTGACCTTCAATACCAGTGCCGACTAGAGTACGCTCTGCTTTAAGTAGAGGTACTGCTTGACGTTGCATGTTAGAACCCATAAGTGCACGGTTAGCATCGTCGTGCTCCAAGAATGGGATCAATGAAGTTCCGATAGAAACGATCTGAATAGGTGAAACACCAACTAGATCTACTTTCTCTGCGTCAGTCTCGATATATTCGTTCTTGTATTTAACAGGAACAATCTCGTTGATGAATTTACCTGCAGAATCCACAGGAGTGTCTCCAGGAGCGACTCTCATAGTATCTTCATCGTGAGCAGAATAGTAACGAACATCGTTAGTTACTAGACCATCTAATACTGTTCTATATGGACTTTCGATAAAACCATACTCATTCACGCGAGCGTGAGTAGCAAGTGAACCGATAAGACCTGCGTTAGGACCCTCTGGGGTCTCAACCGGACATAGGCGACCATTCTGAGATGGGTGAATATCACGAACCGCAAAACCTGCGCGCTCGCGAGATAGACCACCTGGACCAAGAGCTGAGATACGACGTTTGTGTGTGAGTTCAGCAAGTGGATTGGTTTGATCCATAAACTGTGATAACTGCGAAGATCCGAAGAATTCACGGATCGCAGAAACCAGTGGTTTAGGGTTGATCAAATTCGCTGGTGTTAGACCTTCTTGTTCTTGAAGAGTCATGCGCTCACGGATGATACGCTCGATACGGCTCAAACCAAGTCTGAATTGGTTTTGCAATAGTTCACCAACAGAACGAATGCGACGGTTACCCAAGTGATCAATATCATCTACTTGCGCTTCGTCGAAGTTAAGTTTAACTAGGTAGTCGATAGCAGCTACGAAATCCTCGCGAGTAAGAACACGAAGATCGTCTGGTGAGTTAGGACCTAATTTCTTGTTAAGTTTGTAGCGACCAACTAAACCTAAGTCATATTTCTTAGGATTGAAGAATCTGCTCTCAAGTAGTTGACGTGCGCCTTCTACAGTAGGGTGCTCGCCTGGACGCATTTTCTTGTAAAGTTCGATTAATGCATCTTCTTCAGTTTCAGTAGGATCTTTCTCTAGAGTTTTAGCTAGGAAATCATAGTGCGAGAATAAATCGCGCATCTCGTTTTCGCTATAACCAAGAGCTTTAAGGAATATAGTTACAGGGATTTTACGAGTTTTGTCGATCTTAATGTATACGTAGTCAGAAACGTCAGTCTCGAACTTAACCCAAGCGCCACGGTTAGGGATCAAAGTAGCGTTGAATATACGCTTACCGCTAGGCTCAACTTCACGTTTGTAATAGATACCAGGAGATCTAACGATCTGTGAAACCACCACACGCTCAGCACCGTTAACGATAAAAGTACCGCGCTCAGTCATCATTGGGATTTCGCCGATGAACATTTTGCTCTCTTTGATTTCGCCAGTGTCTCTATTTACGAAACGTACCTTTATATATAACTTCTTGGTGTAGCTCTGTTCATTGAAGCGAGCTTCCATTGGCGTCTTAGCTTTGTTAGCTTCTTGGTGCTCCTCGAAAGTATAGTTGTCGTGCAAGAAATATAATTCAAGACGGCCAGTGTAATCAGTTACTGGCGAAAAGTTTTTTAGTTCTTCAGCAAGGCCTTTGGTGAGGAACCTGTGGAACGATGCCTTTTGGATCTCAGCGAGGTCTGGGAGTGTAATTGTTCTCTGACCTTCGAATGCTTTTTTCTTCGGAATTGCGCGCGCGTAATTTCTTTCCATCATAATACTGGCTAGTCCTTGTTTATTTTATTTATTTCAAATTGAACTGCAAAAAGCTCAAAACCCTGCTACCAAGGCTTAAAATGATAGCCTAGACGCAAGCGCTTTTTGGGCACTATAGTTGATCTTTATAAAGTTTTAACTGCTCGCGGGATTGACATTTTAGTCTATCTTTATGTTCTAGCGTTCAAACCATGGAACAGCGCTGGAACCCTATATTTTATTTTTAGAATCTTAAGTTCCTGAACTAGTCAAGTGTCTGGGTTATAATAATATTATAACAATATACCACTTTCAGCAGAGGCTATTAAATTACGATTTGATCGTAAGTACTAGATGGAATATATAGTTCTTCAGACTCGCCACCGAAAGCCACATGATTATCAGTTATATCTGGTGGTCCACCTTCGCCATCACTCTGATCGCGACTCAAACTGTAATCATCCCAAACTAAACTTGGTTTGTTGCTCGCTTGTTTGAAAACCGTAATTTCTTCTAGTGGTATTTCTGCTATCGCCTCTATTTCAAGGAAGGCTGAGCTTAAATATGCCCCTGACACTTGTGCTGGAGCATCAGCTGGTAATTCTGCTTCTATATCAAGATTCCCAAACATCGCAAGCGTGTCAGCATTAGGCTTATCGAGTGAGCCAATACTACCAGGACCTATTGGTGATGCTGGTTGTGGCTCTTCAAGGATTGCACCCAGTGCTCCACCGATTATTGCAGAGGCAGCGTCTGTTGTCTCTAAGCTATTAGCTTCAAGTCCATTACCAAAACCATTACCAAGTCCGTTACCGAAACCATTGCCAAGTCCATTGCCGAAACCATTGCCAAGTCCGTTACCGAAGCCATTAGCTTCAAGCCCATTACCAAAACCATTACCAAGTCCGTTACCGAAACCGTTAGCTTCAAGTCCGTTAGCGGTTAAACCATTGAGAGCAAGCCCGTTAGCAGCAAGCCCATTAGCAGCTAAACCATTGGCAGCTAAACCATTGGCAGCAAGCCCATTAGCAGCTAAACCATTGGCAGCGAGTCCGTTTGCGGCAAGACCATTAGGTGCATAAGTTGTGGTAGCTTCTGCTGTGCTGCTATCACTACTTATGTATATAGAATCTTTTGTGATGCTTTCGGTGCTTGCGTTAAAATCGCTTGGCTTAATTAGAAGCACTGAAGGCTCAGCTTGATATTGTGGAATTACCGGATTAGATAGCGCGTTGATACTCATTGTCGTCCCCTTTTGATTATTTTGTAAAAGAATATTTTCTCTCTGCTTTCGCTTTGATATTACGTAGTTGCTCTAAAGTTAAAGTCCAATCTTGTTTACTGCGAGTTTTAAGACTGCTGTCCGATGCTGTTGCTCCGTGAGCAGCAAGCTCAGTGCACATAACAGTTAATGCCATTAGCACCAAGGCGCCTAGTGTTAGCCCTGCTCGCGGTGAATCTACTAGTACTATTTTGATGCGGGCAGCTAGTGCTATCCCCAGAGCAATAATACCTAGTGCAGCTATCAGCAAGGCTGTAGCCGTTAAAACTGTTATAAGCATTCCCCGTCCCCTCGAAAAACTGCCTCTGATCGAAGCTTGTATAGATATTATTCCCCCATTTGGGGGATAAGCAACAGGTATTACCTTAAGTTTAGTTAATACTTTGCTGCTTTCGTCTCATTTTAGCCTATTTTGAGACGAATAAGGGGGGTACAAGCCTAAACACTGCACTCACCCACGGCAGCGCATAAACGAGCCGTCGGGCTCGTTTATGCTAAAACACCAAATCCCAGAGTTTAAAGTTACTAATGCGATTAACAGATTTTTTGAAATCCTCTTTAAAGCGAGGGTCAGAAGTTACTTCACGCATAGTACCAAGTACCGTACTAACAGCTTCGGCGTCAGCATCACTAAAGACAGCATTCACTCGGTTGGCTAGGTCACGAATGGATTCAGATGATTCGACGTTAGCACGCAATAGTTTATCTAAGCGAATTGGCTCTAGCACCACAAAAACAGGCTTATCACTAAAAGTTTTACTCATCTCAAAGGAGTGAGCCTCATTGACTTCAAGAGTAGTGATGTCTACATACTGTTCGCCGATTAGTCCAGAAGGTACTATGCTCACTAGATTGAGAGGTGAGATTGGAACATCTGGGTTCATTACTACTACGTCTACTCGAACATGCTCACCTTTGCGAATATGGCTCTGCAGCTTGCTTTGTTGTCCAAGAGCAATTTCCATTTGAGCCTTATTGATATTCTCGCGAGCGAAAACTATATCTTCTATGCCACCTTTCTTAAGAGCTGATTTTGCTTCTTCAAGGTGTTTTCTGCCTAGAGTGATTAAACTTTTGGCAGGTAGTATGTCTATCTCCAGATCTTCAGTGACTGGGCTAATAGCTTCTACAACCCCGATCTTTAGACCGTTCCAGCGTAGAGCAGCACCTTCTTCTAAACCGTTGGTGTTGCGGAAATAGAAAGTAAATTTGTTGTAGTTGTGGATCTTATGACCCTTAAGCCAGAATACAAAAGCCAAAAAGGCAATTAAGCCTACTATGGTAATAAATCCAATTTTAGTTAATTCTGATTTCTCGCGCTGATCCACTGGGCTTCATTATATCCCAGGTAGATGGATTGCTTCGCCTGCGGCTCGCAATGACGGAGCAGAGATGGATTGCTTCGCTTGCGGCTCGCAATGACGAAGTTTTAACCAACCATGTCTACTGCTTTGTAGTTATTTGGTATGGCGTTGAGCTCAGCTGTCTTAGAGTATGTTGCTTTGAAATCAACTCTAGTACTACTCTCTGCGCTAGCTATTGCTGTTTTTTGTGGTCTGTCGAACTTAGTGACAACGCTACTTGGTCTATAAGTAGTAGCACTGCCATTCGCGACATAACGACCAACTGATGATAGTTGCATTAATGGTCCCCCCCCTGTTTTTGAGCTAGCCGAAGCTAAGCCCTAGTGATATCACCTAAGTCCTTAAACCTAGGCAAATCCCTAATAAAGCCCTGTCCCGAGAGCCTTATATTATGTATATACCCTGAATAGACTAGAGCTTATCTTAAATATAGTTCATCTAGACTAAGCTGGGTATATTACTA
>CAZQXM010000071.1:0-7983 GCA_964597205.1 uncultured Gammaproteobacteria bacterium | reverse complement strand
ATATAATAATAAGTAATTCTATATTTGCTAAAATGTAAAGCGTCATAATGACTTCCAATCCGATATCCACGGGGCCGCAACAAGCTGCAGCCTCAGCCATGGCCAATCAGGGCACTAGCTCAGCTACTGCACAGTCAAATAATAATGTCACAATTAGTATTTCGAATCAAAACAACAATCAAACAATAAGCCAAGGAAACACCCAAACAACAAATACAAGCAATCTAGATTTATTACACCGAGCACCCAGAAGCAATAGTTCAACAGCAACATATAGCTACTTACAATCATTTGCTGTAGATCCAAGGGAACTAAGACTCGCAAAAGCCAGAGATCGATCAAAATCTGAGCAAGATACTCGAGTTGAAGCTTTTGAAAATGAAATAAAGCAACTCAGAGAGATTTATAAAAATACCAAAGATGCTAATAAAAAAGCACAAATAAAAGAAGAAATTCCAACAAGACTAAATAAGCTGATGAAAGATGAGTTAACAAGTTTAGAAAACTTAGTTAAAGCAATGGAAGAGGTTATTGATAGTACTGCGATGAGGAAAAATCGAGGAGCCGCTTTTACAGCTAAAACAATTACTCAAGAACAGGCAATGAGTTTTTTAAACAAGATCGCCAATATAGATAGATCAAACTCTGATATAGAAAATAAAATAGACCAAGGCTTATATCAAAAAATAGCAGCAATTGCCGTCGGAGGACTCTTAAGCACTAAAGCAGCAGACGTAATGCGCAAAGCACTTCAAACTGATAAACCTTTTGATCCAGATGCTGAATTTCAATCGCCACATAATAAACAAAGCATGATAGCGGTTAACGATGCAAGAATGGATACCATTGAGAGAACCTTAGATATTAATTGTGGTGCAATAGAAGGTGATTATATAAATCGTGGTGAAATACCTACAATAACAACTGACCTAGTTAATTTTATAACTAAAATTGACTACAATAGAATCCTAGCTGTTAAATTTGATAACCCACCAATAGCAATTACCAAAGTTGCAGAATTTTTCAAAAGACTAGATACAAAATCATTAGCATTAATACAAAATTACGAACAAGTATTAAAAATCACGCTAGCTCTGGGGCTCAAACCTGAGCTTGTGCAGAAAATAGGTTCTGAAACTAATGAGATTAGAAAAACAGTAGAACGCACGTTAGGAACAGTATTCACCGAGAAGCATAGAGAAAGTGTCAACGAGATCCTCTTGAGACAATCACACAGCAGTCTTGCTGAAATGAGAAGAGCTGCCGCCAAAACCGGATTGCATGCTCTGGTGATGGCATACAACCGTAACTTCAATGAAAATCCACATTATCAACAAGATGAAAATGCAACAGAACCTTTATGGCAAAAAATAGCCTACGAAAGTATAAACCATAAATATCAAGCAGCTCTAACCAGTAGTAATCCTAACGAAGTAAAAAATGCCGAAGAAACAATATTAAGAGAGCTAAGTATAATTGCTAACGAATTAAGAGCGAATAGTCAAGATCCATTTAGATTACATAGATTTGCAAAAAATAGAAAATTCGAAGCGGAACTAGCAAATTTGCTTCAACAATGTCTACATTCAACTGAACCTGAGCAAGTAAATATGGCTTTGAGCTTACTAAGCTCCGTGTTCTCAACTACCAGCGTCCACACCGCACATATATTCAATCGTGGAGATGATCCAAAATCACAAAACAAAAAACAACAGGAACAAGATGCTAAGGCTGCTTTATGGATGTTTGAGACCCTGTTCCAGAATAAATTAATTAATGCTTCCAAAGTTAAGGATTTCAATCAAGAGAGCTTAGAAAAATTCTTCAAAGGATTAATGCAAAACAAACATGGACAAGGAGCCAACCCGGCTCTAAGTATATTATTTAATTTTATTAAATCAAGCATGATTGCAGATGAATCATTGTCTAAAGATCCGGATAAAGAAAAAACTCTACAAAGAGCAGAAAAATACGCACTATATCTCTATTACTTAGTAATGCGTTATATGCCTATTGATTCTAAAGATAGCAATAACCTACATTATATGAGATTATTCTCCGAGCTCTATCTTGATTCTAATTTTAGAAAACAACTTAAAGAAGAGCTTAGTGACGCAGAAGTAGTAACTAAAGACAGCTATAATTTAATGGATCACATAGATACCGCTCACAGAAGCAAGGTAAATGTACTTGCAAAAGCTTTAGAGGACGATATTACAGCAAAAATCAATACTAAGGCTACTAATAATGAAATCTATAGAATCTGCAAAGAATATATTGAACTAGAACATGATCTAAGAAAATTAGCGACTCACAAAGATCATCTTGGTGAAGTGAACATAGGTAACACTAAAGAACATAAAGCTAATCAGTATAAAATGGCTGGATTTGAGCAACTCCTAACTAAGCTCTATGACCATAACAAGAACTTAGCACTCAAATTATACGAATACTATGCTACCTGTAGAGCTCAAGACGGCAAAGTCAATAGTGAAGCACTAAAAGGAGCTGGACAAGTCTTAGGACAGCACATAGTGAAACGATTAAAAGAAAACCAAAACCGAATTAAAGTAGATAATTCAATAAACTCTATAGTTGATGATGTCGCCAAAGAAGATGGTGTATTGATGACTAATGAACGTTATGGTGTCTTGTATAACAAGCTTAGAGACCATGCTATGAGAGTTAAACTTTCAAAAACCAATCTCAAACCAGAAGTAAAAGCAATAGTACATCAACAAGTAATGAAACAAGAAACTATAAGAGGAATAACTCCATTTAAAAACAATGCCGGTCATGTAATCATAGATAGCAAACATGAAGAAGACCTTAATGCAATACAGGATATATATGAAGACGTTCTGATATTAGCTAAAACTTTCCCTGATACTATCAACGCAATACTTAATCAACCAGCTCTAAGTCAAACCAGAGCAATACTTAACGCACAATTTATTGGTATTAATAGAGTAGAAATAACAGATAAAAACGAAAGCTTATCAAATAAACTCGAGCATACTAACGCCAACTATGCAGAATTAAATAGTTTAGGTATTACTCCAACCAGAGCAATAAAATCTCAACATTTACGTCTAGCTAAAAAACAAATTGAAGAATTCAGTGAGAGCGCAGAATTAACAGCAAGAAAAGCTAAAGAAGCAATCGGGCAAGACTCTGAAATAGCATTTAGTGCATAGAATCAGCCTCTATTGCCATAAATAGTACTTACATGCGACCATTGTATGCGCTATGGCTGAGTAGCTCAGTTGGTGAGAGCGGTGGATTCATAACCCACAGGCCGGCAGTTCAAATCTGCCCTCAGCTACCATAACAATTTTGTGACTTACGTCACAAAATTGTGCTCTCAACGCGAGTGCACAATCCAAACTAGGCAAAGAACCCATCAAGCATCGTAAAATCATAACTACGATGCCCAAAACTAAAGCCCAAATCCCTTCCAGCAAAAAACTAATTCTAATTTGCCTAGCAACTTTTGCTGCTTTAACAGTACTGCTCTATATCGCTTTAGAATTCGGTCTCAAAAATACTATTAAAGAACAAATCATCACGGCAATAGAGACTAATGTCTCTAAATCAGACCCTACAGCTGTACTTGAAATAGAAGATATAGGTTTTAGCCTAATAAATATTCTTAAACTAAACCCTGTAATTAAAATCAGCAACATTAAACACAGCTATGGTTTTGAGGCTAAAGAGCTAAATATCGCCGTAGAACTAATACCTCTATTTAGTAAGAAGCTAAATATCACTAGTTTAGATATTAATGATATGACCTTAACCTTAAAACCGCCAAGACAAAAAGAAATAGTTATCCCTAAACTCAATGCCAAAATCAAAAATATTAGTAGTGGTCAAAAGGCTGATGTAAAAATTTGGGCAAATATTTATGATAGTAAAATCTCCAAGTTCGAATATGACGGTACTTTAGGTCCTATACCAGACTTAGATAAGCTCGCTACGATGAAAGAACTGCCACTAGATGGTAAAGCCAATCTAACACTAGTCTTCACTGAGATACCACTTAGAGTTAGGGAAAAACTATTCGGTGCCATATTAATGAGCCCACATCGCTCCGATAAAGTGACTATCAATGCTGAACTGCATGGAGATATACTCCATATTATTCTTGGTAGCGGTATAGCCAAACTAGATAGAGTAAGACTGGGTAAGAGCCCCGAGAGGCATATGATAGCTACTGCGCAGTTTCCATTTAATCTCAACATTAACGCTATAGAAACTCAAAAAGCGTATTTTAATATCAACTCAGCGCGCCTAGTACTAACAGCAGTGCACGGCTCGCGCAAAAGCGGTGAAATTAATATGCAAGCACGTTACACCAGTGACTTACCGACCGGTATGCTCTACAGCACTATCACCGGCAATCTTAAAGGCATAGATATCAATGAGCTTATTAGCAGCTTCACTCCTACCGAAGATGTTATTTATGGTATCTTCACCGTACCTAGTTTTAGATTAGATATGCACGGAGTTACCAACCCTGAGCAGATGCAGTCCCTGACAGGTTCTGGCAGCATGAGCATAGATGATGTTAATGCACCCTTGATTGATAAGTTATTAGCTTTCAAAGATTTTGTTAAAACTCGTGATATTGGTAATGGTGTCCCAGCAGTTAAAGAACATGTAATTGGTAAATTAAATTCTAGTTTTAATATCGCGGATGCTAAATTCAACACTCCAGATCTTGCAATCAATACTCCATTAGCTCAATTACACGGGTCAGGTTTCTTCAACTTCAGACCAGTAGTGAATGGTAACGCCAAAAATCCTAAGATTAACTACGACATGAACTTAGAAGTAGGAACTCTACCGGCTGTGCCGCTTATGGTGCGCGGAGATAGTGCTAAACCTACTATTAAAGCTGACGTAAAATCCTTCGCTACTCAAACCGGTCAGCAGCTAGTAAAACAAATACTCTACCAAAAATTTATGTCACAGCCAGGTGGAGCAACTAACGGACAAGTAGTAAACCCACCCAAGGAAGTAATACCAGCAGAAATGCTCAATAAATTACTAAAAATTAAACCGCATCGCGATAGCCTTCCGCCGCCATCAACACTCTAAGCTTACGCACCGCTTCATTAATCATGTGTGAGATTCGAGATGGAGTAACGCCGAGCTTGTCAGCAACTTCGTTACCACTAAGTTCATCAATGAATCTCATTTGCACCACGCGCTTAAGATTATCGGGAAGTTTAGAGACAGCTTTAACTAGAGCTTGCTTCATCTCTACCATCTCTAAGTAATCAAGCATCCTAGGGTCACTAGTATCAGATGGAGAGAAACCAGCTTCATCTTCTAAAGTCTCAACCGACATGATCACCTCGAAAACGGCTCTACGAGCATCATCCATAGTCTGAACATCTTCGATTTTCATCTCATCAGAATCTTCAATATCAGCTTCGGTAGTTTTGGAATCAGCTGTGGTCTGAACAATCTCTGTGCGGCGCACTCCATACCAAGTTTGACGCGAACGCATTTCATCTTTCATTGCCCATTTCACAGACTGTGCTATATAACTAGAGTTGTATTCTAGGTTCTGACCGTTACGTGCGTTCTCTATAAGTTTATTGATAGTAATTAGACCAGTGTTTACCAGCTCATCATAGTTAAGATACTGTCCAGAACTCGATCGCAGCTCTTTACGCGCAATCATCTCAACAATAGGCATAAACTTAGCTATATCCTTACCGCGCGGAGTAGTACTAGAATTGATTACTAGCGATTTAATCGGGTCATTGGGGTCGCGGGTGGGTTTAGTGGTCATTATTGGTCATCGCAAGGAGCCTATGTCGTCATTACTAGGAGCACTATCTCGTCATCCTGAGCGCAGCGAAGGATCCCCGTACATCGTCATCCTGAGCAAAGCGAAGGATCCCCGTACATCGTCATCCTGAGCAAAGCGAAGGACCCCCATTGCACATACTATAATATATGCCCTATCCTAGGTAGAAATACCTATTATCGGGCTTAGGCTAGCTATCTCAGACTTATATTAAAAAAAGTTAATACTATTTACGGATTTATTTAATAAATATGCTTGACAGGTTATAATGTGTATTGCTAGGATTAACTCCATGATTTTAAGAGTATTCTAAGCTCTTAAGGTCTAGCCCAAAGCTATCATATTAGCTGAAAGCTCAAGGATAAGAAATCTTATATTAAGGTTCTTAACCAAATCAAGGAAAAAATATCAAAGTTCAAGGATAAAGAACTTTGTAAAGATGAAGGATATTCATAAACCATGGCAATAAACGCAGCAGTAATAGATAGACACCAAAGAATGGCAACCGCCGATGAAAATGGTGCTTTTCTTGGCTTAGGCAAAGAAATCACTTCTGAGCCTTACAAGGGTGACATTAAAAACAGTACTGAAGCCAGAGAATTAATAGAAGCACATATTGCCTTTGCAGCTAAAGAAAAAGGAGCTGTCGAACCTAAAAGCGCTCTAGCAAATGCTTACGATTTTTTCAAAGACACAAAAAATGTAATTCAAGAAAGTGACTTACAAGCATTAATTAGAGTTCTTTCATCTGAGAATATAGACAAAGCTATCAAAGCGGAAGCACTTAAACCAATAAAGCTTGCTTTTCAAACTTCTTCAAGATCAATCGGAAATAAATCGACTGACAAGAGCGCATTTATGAGTTTGTTAAATTTTATAGAAGAAGAACTTAAAGGTAATGAGGCTTCAGCTAGAGCTATAGCAACAGATGTTGCAAGTTATATCAATAGCGATAGTCTCAAGAATGAATTCTTCACCGGTCTAGAAAATGCTGGTGGTTCGTTAAAGCAAATTAGAGAAATAGTCAAGAAAAGCAAGTATTTAGATTACACCAGAGACTTGCCTGCTGAAATGCTTAAAGCAACTCCAAAAACAGAAGGTGCAACAAATAAAATGTCAGTTGAACTTTCTAAATCTGATCGAGTATTCAGAGAGTATCTTGCAGATAGACTGATTGCTGACAGATTGGATATTAAAGATATAATTCAAGTTGGTCCAAAGAGAACACTTAAGCCTGTGAGAATCAGCGTACTAGAGCTTGCAGCTCTGAAAGGAATAAACCCAGACGATCCTCAAGTAAAAAGTTTTTCATCTGAAATATTAACTTTCAAAAGCGTATTGAAAAAATTAATCTCAGGTGGTAACGACACTGAAAGAGCAAGAGCTATAGCAGACTATATTAAAATGACTGCAGTTCTAGAAATGCGCTTTGGAAAGGCTAATGCTGAGGCAACAGCAGTAGGAACTCCAGCACCTCAAGCTGCCATAAAACGTAGAGAAGCAGTAGAAGCTGCTGAACAACTAGAAGCCTTACAAACAGTTGCACAAAGTGCAAAAATACTTGGAACTAATATTAAAAACTTGTTTGATGACAGTCTCGGAAGATATCAGGCTAGATTACTTGAAACAGAAGTACCTGGATACTTCAATAGCCTTACACAGCCAGAACTAGCGATAGAATTACAAGCTAAGAAAAATGAGCTACTCAAGAAAGGCATCCCTCAAGTTGACGTACAAGCAATCACGACAGAAGCAGAGCTTGCCGAAAAAGCAGGTACTGTATACCAAACATTCAGTCTTAGTAAAAGTACTACAGCTAATAACTTACTAGATGGACTTTTCGTAGGACAGAAGGTAGTAGATCCTCAAGAGTTAGCAAAAGCAAAAGCCTTTGTAAAAACAAGTGAACAATTCGAAACTCTTGACGCAAGCACTATCAAGACAAACCTTGAAGATGAAAAAAGAGCAGTAGTTGGAGATTTAATTGCATCTTTAAACTTTGAGCCTAATGGTAACTTGGATTTGACCAATACAGGCAATCAATTCTTACTACAACACTATTTAGGAATCACGCCTAGAGCTCTAGCAGGTGTCCCTACTTTCACAATACCACCATATACTATTACAACAAGAAGCGGTGCGCAAGTAGCGGCAACTGC
>CAZQXM010000070.1:0-8076 GCA_964597205.1 uncultured Gammaproteobacteria bacterium | reverse complement strand
GCTATACTAAATACTGATGTTTTCCCTACTCAGCGAAGTCCTAATCTCCTTCTACCGAGGCATAATCTCAGGTTTTGGTGACCTAATCGACTGGTCTAAAGCCCCGCGCCAGACCCCAGATGAAGCTGAGGACAAGAGCTGGCATAAATACTATAAATACGCCAACTGGCGCAACTATGCGATACGCGAGACTGTCGCACAAGTCACCGTCGTACTTATACTACTTATTGTTATTCGTGAAGGTATTGGTGAGTTCCGTTTCATCCCAAGTGAGAGTATGGAGCCGACTATGGTGATCGGCGATAAGCTCTTCGTTGAGAAATTCTCTAAGCGTTTCAAGGCGCAATTAAATCGCGGTGACATAGTAGTTTTCTATCCACCTGTCGCAGCTACCAATGGTGAGGATGTACTTAAATATGATCCTTTCCGTGTTTTCGCTAGACTTACCGGCTTACCATTCTTGCCTCAACCCGAAGCCTATATTAAACGCATAGTCGGCTTACCTGGTGAAACAATAGAAGTTAAAGCTAATCAAGGTGTATTTATTAATGGTGTACTACTGCAAGAGCCTTATCACCACGGGAGTGTAAGGTATTTACCAGAATACAACCTGCCTCGCACAGAGATTCCTAAAGATAGCTATTTCGTTTTTGGTGATAATCGCAACTATAGTTACGACTCACATCTCTGGGGTCCATTACCTAAGAGCCGTGTGATTGGTAGAGCAGCCTCACTGATATTTAGAGCTTTAGACGAAAAACCAAATCTACTGATTAATGAATAGAGCAGGATCACTAGTTTCGGTATTTATCATTCTTGCTGCCGCTTTTGCACTTTTTGTTTACGAAACCAATGCTTATCCACTAATAGGTGTTGATGAACCACGCTACGTCGAAACTGCACGCGAGATGCTAGAGCGCCGTGACCTTGTTACTCCATACTGTCATTATCAACCCCGCTACGAAAAACCAGTGTTCTACTATTGGCTTGAAGCTCTCTCTATAAAAGCCTTTGGGCTTAATGAGTTCGCTGCTCGCTTACCTTCAGTAATCGCCGGCACTGGCATGGTAGCTCTAGCTTATTTACTTGGTAGCATACAAGGCTACGGACTTATAGCTGCTGGAATTATCGCAACGACACTAGAAATAGTAATAGCTTCCAAACTATCCATCACCGATATCACTCTATGTTTCTTCATCTCAGCTACTATTGCGTTTTTCTTTCTTGGTTACGTTAATCAAGATGGTTATCGCCGCAAATTTGCTTTTAATCGCAGAACTACTTCTAATTGGTTTATCTCTATGTTTATTATGGCTGCCTTTGGCACCCTGACTAAAGGTCCTGTTGCCATAGCGCTTCCTCTTGCCATAATAGTGCCTTTCTTAGTCTACGAGAAGAATTTAGTGCGCTGCACAGTAGATAGCGCTCGTGAGATGCTTATTGGCTTTGTTGGCTTTCTATTAATCACTTTACCTTGGTATATTACAGTGCATATTGCCACTCACGGCGAATTTACAACTAGATTTTTTATTACTCATAATTTTGATCGCTTCACTAGTACTGTTTCTAATCACCACGGACCGATTTGGTTCTACATTCCTGTTCTTATTATTGGATTTTTCCCATGGATTAGCGTTATAGTCCCTGCTATTAAAGCTGCACTAACAGAGGGTTCTAGCGCTCAGCTATCTAGTCGTTTCAGCTCTAGTGCTCTTACTAAATTCTGTTTATGGTGGGCGCTGGTGGTTTTTATTTTCTTCAGCATCGCTGGCACTAAACTCCCTACCTATATATTGCCTATATACCTGCCACTTAGCATTATCATTGCTGCTTGGTGGTCAGACGCCTTCAGCTATGAGCGCACTCAACCTTGGCGTAATCTTGCTGGACTTATCGGTATTGGACTTACTCTTATCGCTCTTATCACTGGATTAATTCTAGTTACTGGTGCTTTCAAAACCGCTCTTAGTAGTATTAGTCCTGATAGTTTCACTTTGGCTTTTCTGCTTATTGGTTTCCTCTTGATAGCTGGTTTCAGCATTGCTATGACTGCCATACTGCGCCAAGCAGAGATAGCATTTATCACCATCGCTATTACTACAGCTATCGCTTATTTCGTCGCCACTCCTATGCTAGTAAAAGTCTACGCTCAGTATATGGATGACGGGCTGCGTGAATTCGCGCTGAAAACCCAAGGGCAAATTTACAGCTTTGAAATACCACGTACTAGTTTATTTTTCTATGCTAAACGTGATGTGCCGGCACTTAAATACCCAGAACTAATGGCTAAACTTAGTAATGGTGAGGCTTTGACCTTAGTTGTGAAGAATAATCAACTAGATAAACTGAAAACTAAACTTGCTATTCAGAATGGGGAGGCGATGCTGACCGAGCTGAAAGCTGGTAAGAGATATCATGTATATACGTCCATTCCAGAGCTTCATATTTAAAGAAATACCCTATTTATTTAAATATAGTAGGGTTATATTTAAATAAATAGGGTATAATTTAAATATAAACAGGTCATATTTAAAAAATGAGGTCTAATTTTAAATCTGGAATTTACAAGAAACAGCAGGTTTCTAGCAAAAACCATGAGCTAAACTACCAAAGTTTTTCACCTGAGTTTATTAATAAAGAGTATTTTTGGCAAGATCATCGTATCGATAGATTACTAGAAGAAGCTAGTAGAGAGCTTGGTGAATTAAATGCATACCTAACTTTTATCCCTGACCCAGATTTTTTTATTCACATGCACGTGAAAAAAGAAGCCGTCTCGTCCAATAGAATAGAAGGTACTCAAACAAATATTGAAGAACTAGTCAGTCCAATAGAAGAGATCAGTCAAGAAAAAAAAGACGATTACTTGGAAACAATCAACTATTCTCTAGCTTTAAATTCTACAATATTAAACCTCAATCAATTACCAATATCAACAAGACTCCTAAAACAAACTCACGCTACCTTACTTAGAAGTGTTCGTGGAGAAAGCAAGCAACCAGGTGAGCTTAGAAGCTCTCAGAATTGGATTGGCGGTTCCAGCTTGAAAGATGCTATTTTTATCCCTCCACACCATAGCGAACTTGGTGAGTTAATGGCAGATCTAGAACATTTTATTCATAATGACAACCTGCAAACTCCATTGTTAATCAAGGCTGCAATCATACACTACCAGTTCGAAACTATTCATCCTTTCCTAGATGGCAATGGCAGACTTGGTAGGCTTTTAATTATTCTATATTTAGTCGACCAAAGAATCTTAAACAAACCAAGTCTTTATCTATCTGAGTTCTTTGAAAAACACAAAGCGCAATATTACGACTCACTCACCCTGGTTAGAGACAATAATGATTTAGATCAATGGCT
Organism: uncultured Gammaproteobacteria bacterium; assembly: GCA_964597205.1. GTDB lineage: Bacteria > Cyanobacteriota > Vampirovibrionia > LMEP-6097 > LMEP-6097 > CAYUFH01. The sequence continues at coordinate 4,710 of CAZQXM010000070.1, read as the reverse complement.
AAGATTTTTTTTAGTTGCAGTTATAGAGACCTCTCAAAACAGTAAAAAATTAATCGTAGATATAATCAATCTCAAAAAAGAATTAGAGGTGAAGCTCCTTAGTTTTGGTTCCAAGATTAAGAATGCAACTAAAGTTCTAGACTTTATTTTCTTAAATCCTATCTTTAACTATGAAACCCTCAGCAAGCAGTGTGAATTAAGCAATCCCACGACTAACACATATATCAAAGAATTTAGGGAGCTGGGCATACTTGACGAGATAACCGGTATGAAGAAGAATCGCCTATATGTTTTTAGAAGGTACTTAGACCTCTTCAAATAAACCTAGAGAATAATGATCGGCGCTTTATCTTTCACTCCGGCAAATCCATGCTCATCCAATTCCTTACGAGCAATCCCCTTATCAATAGCTAAATCGATAAAGAGCTTACCATTAAGGTGATCTATCTCATGTTGCACGCAGCGACAGAATAAATCTCCCTCAGCTTCCATGCGATGTTCTTTACCATTAAGATCTTGAAACTTGAACACTATCTTACGTGCGCGCTTAACATCAAAAAATACATCAGGGAAACTTAAACAACCTTCATAACTCTGCATCTCACCTTCACGATAAACAATCACCGGATTAATCATTATGAACGGGTTAGGCTCATCATCCTCTCCGCCACTATCTTCATAACGGCCAGAATTATAATCTACATCTATCACCAGCATTCTAACGCTTTCGTTGATCTGCGGTGCCGCTAAACCCACTCCATTAGCAGCATACATAGTTTTAAGCATCAAGTTAGCTAGCTTCTCAAGCTTACGATCGAACTTAGTAACCGTTGCTGCTGGCTTACGCAGCACATCACAACCATATTGAACTATTTCAGTAGCCTTACTCATCGAAATCTATATCGTCACCTTCATTACCACCCCAAGTAGGACCATTAAGTTTAACTCCACGCTTAGAGCTCTGCAAGAACTTCAACAATACTACTATATACGGATCATCACTAAGCTCAGCTTCCATTTTAGCGATAGTAGTCTTAAGGGTATTACCCTCACGATAAAGCAGATTAAACGCTTCTCTAATTTTACGAATACTCTCAGACGGCACTTTAGCTCTGCGCAAACCATGACGATTCACAGTAATACCGCGCGCAGGTATGCCCGTCGCTACGACGTATGGAGGTATATCCTGATTGGTAGCAGATTTACCACCAAGCATAGTACAGTCACCGATACGGCAATGTTGATGCACCGAAGCATCGCCACCAATCACCACATAATTACCAAGGCTAACGTAACCAGCTAACTGACAACTATTGGTAAGAATTACATGATCACCAACCACGCAATTATGCCCCACATGAGCATAAGCCATAATCAAACAATCAGAGCCGATAATAGTCCTAGAACCCTCTCCAGTACCACGATGCACAGTAACGAACTCACGAATACGATTATTATCACCGATCTCAACGAAGCTCTCTTCATTCTTATAACTAAGATCTTGTGGATCTTCACCAATCACCGCATAAGGATAAATATGATTATTATTTCCGATCTTCACTCCATCACGAATAATTACACCTTCAGCAATAATACAGTTATCACCAATCTCTGCCCCTTCTGCTATCACCGCTGTTGGCGCTATTTTGCATCCTGATCCTATCTTGGGCTTAGTCATTATCGTAGTCATCTATGGTATCAAAAGCGTTTTGGCTGAAGTTAATAGGTCTTGTTCACTAATCGGACCCATCTTCTTGGTGATAGTCTTACGGTCTTTAGTTACGAAGTAAGTAACAGGGATACGTGAGATTTTAAGTTGTTTAATTAGTTTAGCGTTGAGCTTATCATCTATATCTACTGAATAAAAATCTAGTTGCTTCTTCTGAGCTGCCTGCACCTTAGTATAAGTCGGCGCATAATCCTGACAACTCTCACACCAATCAGCATAGAATTTAATTACTGCTGGCTTTTTAGAGCCTTTGAGAAAAGCTTCTAAAGCTGTAGAAGTCGCGCTAGAGACTTCTTGCGAGCAAGAGAAAAGGAATAGTATTAAGACTAAGCTTAGAAAGCGCATCGAAAGCTAATTATAGCAAAGTCGAAGAAGCTTTATTCAGTAGCGTTCATAGAGCGTGCAACTTCATGCCAACAAGTACCATCAAAAACTAATACTAAAACGTCTCCCAAAGCAAAAGACTCAGAGTTATTGTTGTTATCATCAAACACGTCTATAGCGTTAGTTGCCGTGGCGACATCATCATCAATGACAGTAATAGTATCGTCAAAAACTATAGTTAAATATTGACCACTTCGCCCGCCTGCGATCAAGGCAAGATCGTCATCATTGTCAGCATCTGTAACTTTAATTAATGTCGCACTACTAATCGTCACTGTATCTGCGTCACTGATCTCTTTAGCCGTACTAATATCAGTCACACCAGCTATTGCTGATTCAGTAGTTCCATTAAATGTAGTTGCAACAACAGTTGTAGCCGTCACTGTGGTAGCAGTTACATTGCCCGTTAAGTTACCAGTTACATTACCTGTAATTCCCGAATTAACCGTTATAGATCCTGGAAAACTCACAGTATTATTAACAGCACCAATAGTAGTAACCGCTGTTATAGCAGTTATACTGGACTGAGTTGGACCAGTCACTGAAGTAGCGGTAGTAGCGCTAGTTGCTGAAGTAGCTGTTGTAGCTGTAGCAGCGTGAGTATTAGTAGTAACAGTCGAAGGCACTGTAGCGATATCATCACCATTAGTCGGAGTGATAAAAGCAGAAGTAGGTTCAGCAAGAATCAAAACCAAATACTCTTGTGGTTTAGTTGCTTTAACATTACCACCACTAATTCTTAAAGCAGCTTTAGTGTCATAGGTCACCATCGGCATAGTGACTTTGATTTTATTAGGGCTAACTACTGTAGCATCAAGAGTAACAATAGTGCCATCAGAAGTTTTTAGACTAGCCGCTAGAGGTGTTGCTTCGTTTTCAAAATTAGACCCCGTAAGATTCAACACCGTACCCTCACTTAGCACCGCAGGTATAGTAGTAGTAATTCTGGCGTTAACGGCTGTTGCAAATACGGATAATAAAGCTAATAAACTAATAGTTTTTCTGATCATGGGGCACCTCTGAGTTCATGGTAACACGGGCTCTTTATGTCGTAAAAACCCAAAAAGAAAAGCCCCACTGATCAGAGACCGGTGGGGCTTTAGTTAATTAGACGATGTGGGATTAGTTGTCAGATCTACCAATTTCATACCAATTAGTTCCATCAGAAACCAACTCTAATGTATCGCCATCATCACCGTCAAAGTTTGCAGAGAGAGTAAGATTAACGCCATCAGCAATTAGCACATTATTAGCTGTTGTTCCAACAACAATCAATAATCTTTGACCAGCTGCACCACCAGTAATAGTTGTTATATCTGTTACATCATTATCAGCATCGATAAAACTAACCATAGTAATTCCAGTTGCATCATATGCACTAGCAGCTGTTTCTACGTTAGCTGCAGAACCATAAGTTAGATTAGCTCTAGCTAAAGAAGTTATATTACTAGTTGCATATGTATTAGACGCGGTAGTATATATCATCTTATCAGCACCAGTAGTCAAGCCAGCAATTGAAGTAAGAGCCGCATGAAGAGGTTGCTTACCATTAAGAGCCGTTGTAGTTGCTGCATCATCAGCTTTCGCAGTCAAATCAGCTGTAGTCGCTAAAGTACCAGTAGTAGGTAAAGTAACGTTAGTTGCTGCCGTAGTAGTAAGAGTTAGCGAGAAAGCTCCAGCTGTATTAAATGAAGAATTATCAGCAAGGGCTAAAGTCGCAGCAGTAGCTGGAGCTGTAATAGCTACTTTATTAACAGAAGTAGCAGTCGCAACACCCAACGCTGGAGTTACTAAAGTCGGAGAAGTAGCCAAGACTACATCACCAGTTCCAGTTACAACGTTACCGCGCAAGGTTAGCGTTCCAGAAGCATCAGGCACAGTAATAGTTCTAGTAGTAGCCGTAGTTAGTCCTGACAACTCAAGCGCTAATAATTTAGTCGCATCGCCATCGTCTTGAACAGTGAACAGTGCATCCTTAAGTGTCACAGTATTAGTGTTACCAATAGTTTTATTAGTCAAAGTCTCAGCACCAGCCAATGTCGCTAAAGTTCCAGTAGTTGGAAGAGTAACGTTAGTTGCTGCCGTACTAGTTAAAGTAGTAGAGAAGGCACCTGATGTATTCAATGAAGAATTATCAGCAAGAGCCAAAGTCGCACCCGTAGCTGGAGCTGTAATTGCAACTTTATTCACTGAAGTAGCAGCTGCAACACCTAGTGTTGGAGTTACTAAAGTAGGTGAATCGCTCAAGACTACTGAACCAGTTCCAGTCTCATCAGAAACAACACCAGCAAGTTCCGCTGAGCTAGTCGCTGCAAACGCACTTAGTTTGTTAGCAGTGTAAGCCACTGTTCCACCAGTGCCGAATGCTACCGAGCTAGCATCTGTACCAGTTAAAGTTAGTGAGTTGCTTGCTGTAAGAGTTTTACCATCAGCAATAGTTAATGTCGCACTAGTCGCTGGAGCAGTAAGAGTTAACTTGTTAACCGAAGTCGCTGTCGCTACACCAAGATCAGGAGTAACAAAAGTTGGCGACGTTAACGTCTTATTAGTCAAAGTCTCAGCACCAGCCAATGTCGCTAAAGTTCCAGTAGTTGGAA
>CAZQXM010000069.1:4336-8328 GCA_964597205.1 uncultured Gammaproteobacteria bacterium | reverse complement strand
TGAAGTCGTAACAAGGTAGCCGTACCGGAAGGTGTGGCTGGATCACCTCCTTTTAAGGAGTAGAGAACTACACTGTAGTTCTCCAAGGTTGATCACTTTGAAGCTAATTAGGTTTTTTTAGGACGCCAACTTGGTGCCTAATTAGTGGAGTGTACTAAACAGAAAAATTAAAGTGGTACTATTCAGTTTTTAGTTTATATCTAGAAACGTCATTGTGAGGCACGAAGTGCCGAAGCAATCCATAGTCAAAGCTTGATTTATAACAAGTAATGACCTATACATGCTAGTATAAAAAAGTATGAGCTTAAGTCTTTCTAGCTTACCAACTCAAGGTAATAATCAAGGTCTTTTAACTAGAGGCACCGGCCATAGATCAGTAAACTCTGTGCCCGCAAAGGGAATACCTAAGATGACTTTTAGAAGTTTCCTTGGACTAGGTACTGGAGCTATTTTAGCTATGGCTACCGGCTGTACTGGAAATAAAGAGAAGCTACCACCTAAGATTGCTTCCGTATTGGATAAGAATGGACAATTTCGTCCAGTAGAAGAGCTTTATAAGCTTATGGATAATCTTCTTATTAATCTTAGTCATGAAACTGATGCAAAACCTCATCTTCAAGAGCATATTCCCGACTTGCAATCAGAGATAGGAGAATTTTTAAATGCTAAGACCTTAAAAGATAAAGATGAAAGTCTTGAGTTCTTAGATGAATTACTTTTGAAGCATAGAGATTTTATTGATCATCTAGGTTTGCATGCTATTTATTTTGCGATTAAAGCTAAACAAGCAGGTCTAACATCTTTAAAAGAGGAGTCATTAGCAGCTGTATTAAATTCAGAGACAATATCTAATGAATATCACGAACTTCTCAGTGCAGTTAGAATGTTCAGCGAATCTTTTGACAAAGCTATTACTAGGTCAAAATTTTCTTCATACGATCCTATACAGAATAGACTCGATCTATTGGGACTAGGTGCTATGGATATCAAGTCTTTAAACCACCTGAATCGTATTTTACATCAAAGGCTGAAACAATCATCAGAAGGAGAGCAACCATTGCCTGAAATTAAACCACCAACTGAAGCTCCACGGAAGAAGCCACCATCTCCTATTCCTGATGGCCAGTTAGTTTAATTACTATTTCACTTTCGCCGAAGCTATATTTGGGCTTTCTGGATTAACAGCTAATTTACCTGAAGCAGGATGCACCACTAAATCCATATCTTCCATAGGCACAGCACCCATTAAGACTTCATCACCTAGAACTAGCGCACCAACATAGCAAGTGCGATTAGCAAATTTAAGTTCTATAGGTCCTACATAAGGACAAGATTGTTTTTTGCCATTAGCGACTGTTACTTCACGACTTTCTATTTCTTCTAGCTTTAAGCTTCTAGCAACGCGAGCAGGAATACAGAGCAATACAGCCCCTGTATCCACTAGTGCTTTAACTTGCAAAGCCCCAAGCTCAGCGTTGCGCGGATTAGAAAGTGATAGTGGTGAATAAACCAAACCCATAAGAACTATTGTACCATTATATATGTAAGATGTCAAGAACTTGTAGAATATTTTATTATTCAATTAAAGCCTTATTTCTGCTTCTTTATATATAAATATTATCCCAACACCTTGTATTACAGGTCCATTATGTATTAATATATTAACTTAGATGTCCTCAACGGGTTCTATCAATTCCGGAATAAACACAAGCACTCAGGCGGCCGCAAAGGCCACAGGCGGAGCTGCACAAACTAGTGCTGTTGATGCAGTTGCTGATGCTGCTCGTAAGGGAGCTGCTGCTCTCGCTGCTGAAGTTGGTAACACTGCAAAAAAAGCTTTAGAAACTGGTAAGGTCATGGCTAAAGATGAGATTCAAGGTTTTGCAGATATGGTTTTTCATCGCGTGCAAGATGCATTGCAGGGACTTCAATTGATGCCAGGTGGACTTGGCGACAAAATTATTGATGCGTTAGGAATGGTGCTATCTAAATTACCATTACCGTCTGTTGCTAAAGGAACTAATCGTCAGAACATGATCAATGCTGACACACTAAGGCAAATTCTTAAAAGTCCAGATACTGTAAGTAAACAAATTGTTGAAGACATTGCTGCGTTGTGGGAACATCCTAACGTGAAAGCTATTACTGACTCATTGAATAATCCGATGGAAGCTTGGAAGAAATTATCAAAATTACTTGGTTTTGGTGAAGAAGAAAAACCAGCTGCTCAAGCGGCTTCTAAACCAGCTGCATCTAACTCTAATAGTTCAAACAAGACGGCTGAAGCTGGAAAAGCTGGTGGTGGTATTTTGAAAAACATTTGGACTAAGATCACAGGTTTGTTTGGTTCTAAAGATACTAAAGAATCCAAGGATAAAAATGCTACTGGCTTTAAAGCTATATGGCAGAAAATACCAGCACCTATCCGTAAGTATGGAGTTCCTGTTGTTGGTATTTGGGCTGCATGGCACTTTTTAGTTCCTATGGTAGTCTCTATAGGTACTATTATTATTGGAGGCTTAGGTGCTCTAAAATTAAAGAAAAGTATTTTAGGTGGCAATAAAGCAGAAACTCCAGCAAGTTCAGGACGTAGTTTCTTTAAGCCTTGGACTTGGTTGAGAAGTTCTCAAAAAGCTAGCCCTATGGATCAAGCTGAAGCAGCCGTAGATCAACAGCAACAGAAGCAGAAATCAGGTGGTGGATTGCTGAATAAATTTATGGGACACGCTGGTAAGATAGCGCAAGGTCTGCAAGCAGCACAAACTGGTAATCTAGGTGCTATTGCTAATATGCTTGGTGGTGGTGGAGCTGCACCTAATCCGCAGAATAACTAAATAGCTGATGCTAAAATTGATTCTTGATGAATCAAGCTACTACTAAGCCTATGCTCACTCGCGATGAGATACTCGCAGCGATTGCAAGTGCCAAAACTGCAGTAGTAGTTTCTCACGTTAATCCTGATGGTGACACTTTAGGCTCGATGTTAGCGCTGGCGCGTATGCTTGAGAAAGCTGGAGTGCCGCGTGTAGATAGAGTGATGCATGATAAGGTGCCTGAGATTTATAAGTTTTTTCCAGATCAGGAGAAGGTGCTTTGTTCTTATGATGAGAATGATCGCAAGCAGATCTTAGGTAGTTATAAATTAAACGCAGATCAGAAAGTCGAAGCTATAGCCTCTGATACTAAATACGATATTAGTTTTAGCTGTGACTGTGGCAGTATTGATAGGCTTGGCAGTGCTGGAGTGGTTTGGGCTAACGCGCGCGTGAGCGCTAATATAGATCATCATCTTTCTAATACATTGTTCGCTGATCTTAATTGGGTAGAGCCAGATGCGACTAGCACTGGGCAAGTGGTTTATAACATGATCAGTACTTGGAATTCTACGGTTGAGGATTCACTTAAAAGTGCATGGGCAGGAGCTAAGGGTTCAGCTTGCGGTGATCCACCACCGACTAGTCATCTAGTGCGTAGTCGTGTGGATATTGATAAGGAGCTTGCGAGTTTGATGTATATCACTCTGCTTACTGACACTGCTGGTTTCCGTCACGCTAACACTAACGAGCTGGCACTTACATGGGGCGCTGAACTCATAGCTTTAGGAGCCGCTCCTAGTGAGCTTTATAATCAACTGTTTAATCAAATACCAGCTAAGGCTATTCAGATTGGTGGAGCTGCACTTGCAGCTCTGAAGATTCACGAATTAAAACGAGGCGCTAAAACTATACGTGTCGCTTATACAGAAACCTCACGCGCAGAATTAAATAAATATGGCGCTGATGATGAAGATACTGATGAGATAGTCGATCACGTTATGCGTATTAGAGGGCTTGATGCATGCTTATACTTGCGTGAAGGACGCCGCGCTGGAACTTATAAAGGTAGTCTTAGAAGTGCTAATCCAGATATAGATTGTGCTAAACTAGCTGGATTGATTAATGGTGGCGGACACGCTAGGGCAGCGGGTTTCAATATAGAAGCGAAGAGTTTTG
>CAZQXM010000069.1:0-4236 GCA_964597205.1 uncultured Gammaproteobacteria bacterium | reverse complement strand
CCACCCAAATACCCCACAAGCACCTTGGGCACAGTAACCGAGCCATCAGGGTTTTGATAATTCTCTAATATAGCAGCGACAGTTCTACCTACCGCTAGCCCTGAGCCATTGATAGTGTGCACTAATTCATTTTTACCAGCTGCGGTTTTGTAGCGAATCTGCGCGCGGCGGGCTTGAAAATCTCCGAAGTTAGAACAGCTGCTAATTTCGCGATATTTGTTTTGGCTAGGGAACCAGACTTCTAGGTCATAGCATTTAGCGGCGCCGAAACCCATATCACCAGTACAGAGTAAAACCTTACGGTAAGCCAAACCTAGAGCTTGCAAAATAGCTTCAGCATCTTGAGTTAGTTTCTCGTGCTCAGCAGCACTATTTTCAGGGCTGCATAGTTTTACCAGTTCTACTTTATTGAATTGATGTTGGCGAATAATACCGCGCGTGTCTTTACCAGCAGAACCTGCTTCAGATCTGAAACACGGGGTGTAAGCACAAAGATGAATTGGTAATTGTTCAAGGCTTAATATTTCATCGCGATAAATATTAGTAACAGGCACTTCAGCGGTTGGAATTAGGTATAAATCCTCATTCTCAATTTTAAAAATATCTTCGCTGAATTTAGGTAGCTGACCAGTGCCGTATAAACTAGCAGAGTTCACTAATACTGGTGGCATAGTTTCTCTGTAACCGCGTCTAGCAGCAGTATCCAGCATAAAATTAATCAAAGCTCTCTCTAGGCGCGCGCCAATATCAGTGAGTAAAGTAAATCTACTCTTAGCAATTTTTACTCCGCGCTCAAAATCAAACATTCCTAGTGATTCACCAAGATCTTCATGAGCAGCTGGCTGAAAACTACTAGCCCACTTAGGTTTATCACCCCAAGTCAAAACTTCTTGATTATCATTCTCGTCAGCACCATTAGGCACTGAAGCATCGGGAAGATTAGGGATAGTTTCTAAAAGTCCAACTACGGCAGCATGTAAGACGGGTTCACTTTCATTAATAGTCTGCAGTTCAGCTTTAATAGTATTTAGCTTAGCTAAAATTGTGTCTGCTTCAGCACCAGCGCCTTTAGCTTTAAGCTGACCTACTTCTTTACTGAGTTTATTGCGCTCAGCCTCAAGGTTTTCTTTGGTTTGCAGAGCGGCACGGTATTGAGAATCAAGTGCAATAACTTTATCGATCATTAGAGCAAGCTCAGGCTTACGGCGAGAAATACTCTGTTTAACAGCTTCTGGGTCTTTGCGAATTAGTTTAATGTCTAGCATCTAACAACCACTAGTATAATATATGCTCAGTAAGGGAGTTTATAGTGCGCAATTACAGGTTCTCAATATTAGTTAAAGAAGGCGATAAGCTCGATCATGAGCGTGGTCTCATTACTATTCAAAATCTTGAATTGATTCACCAGATACGTAATGTACTGAAATTAAGCCCAGATACTATTGAAGAGATAACCTTGATAGATGGTATTTCGCCTATCGTTTATGAAGTTAAACTGCAAAGCATAGATGCTAAAAAGATTATTTTCACTATTGTTCGAGAGTTCGAGTCTCAACGTGAGTTACAAGAGAATGTAAGATTCTTCGTGCCAGTAATTAAATCTGATTCTTTCGAGTTGATGGTACGTAAGCTTACTGAACTAGGGGTGCAGGAGTTTGTGCCTGTGGTATTTGAACGTAGTCAGAAGAACAATGTTGAGAAGATTAATGCCCCAGCCTTTAAAGAGCGTATAGAAAAAATTATTCGTGAAGCCACAGAACAGTGTGAGGGAGCCGTTTTTGCTCGCCTAGCCAAGCCAGTTAAAATAGATCAAATTGAAAAATGTTTTGATGCTAATGTCAATGAGCTTAAAGCCTTCGCTTCTGAGCGTTTATCACTTGCTAAAGGTACTAGTTCGATGATGGTTAAACAGAAATTTATTGAATTTTGTTCTAACCCTAAAGAGCATCCACCACGTTTTAATTTATTAGTTGGTCCTGAGGGTGGACTTACAGATAAAGAAGTACAATTGCTTAATAAACATCATTTTAATGCTGTTTCGCTCGGTAGCCGTCTGCTTAAAGCTGAGACAGCTGCAATAGCACTTTTCGCTATTGTAATAGACTTCGCTCAAGCGATTGAAGAAGTAGTGATCCTATTCTAATTATACAGTGTTTAATTATTTCAGAGAATGATTTAGGTAAAAACCCCTAAAACCAGTCTCTGTCTAGGCTATCAAGATTAAATAGATCTTAGAATACTCCTCTAGAAACTTGATTTCCTTAATCGTTTCATAACCAAATCTGCGCATAACGTATGAGTAGTGACGAGGGGGATTCGGAACTACATCAAGTTCACTTAGGGGGTGGCTTAATGCAGGACAAACATTTTTCAGTGCCAGATTTTCTTGAGCCAGCTGCTCTTTTAGAAAGATTTTTATCAGATTGTGAAGCTCTCAGTGATGAGATGAAAGATGAGAAGTATTCGTTTACTTATGTAGCTGATACTGTTGCCGCGATTTATTATCATCGCGAGTACGAATCAGCAGATGCTTTTATCATGGAAAACCGTGAGTATATCGATGAGGAGCGCGCTGAATGGGTGAAGTATATGTGGCGCACTATGGATACGCTAAGCGAAGAGCAAAAAGCGAGCATAGTCATCGAATCATTAACTCAGATGCCTGCAGCAGCTGAGTTCTAACAAGTGCGGTCGGGCTTAAGCCACGATTGACACAACGATTTACTCCGTTTGCCGCGGAGGTCTGAAACAGAGGGGAGCAAAAACGACACTTAGGTGTCGTTTTTGCGTTTGCTGCGCCTTAAGTAAGTCTCGATTACTGATATCAGGGCAACATAGCTGGTTAGCTCAGTTGCATTCGTGCAGTGTAAAATACGCTCATCACCTCCTCACTAACGCGGCAATTTGGCTCGGCACCAGCAAGCGGCATTCTGCTACGCAGAACGCTCGCTGCTGCTGTGCTCCCTTCGTCGCTCCTTGCCATTGCCGCTAGTTCGTCGATTCTTCGCTTGTTTACACTAGCACTCAGACAAATTTCGCTGCACCAGCTATGTTGCCCTGATATTAATAAGTAGCTTACTTAAGACGCAGCTGCAAAAAACACCTAAGTCATTTTTGCTTGAACTATTTACTCGAACGATATCCAACACTCATCCCAGCAATCAAGCCTAGTATGATATTCGGCATCCAAGCTGCAAGCATCGGAGCAATTCTACCAGAGTCACCGAAAGAATCAAAAACAGTTTGGCTCATGTAGAAAACGAAGACCACTAAGCCGATAGCAATATAACCCCAGTTAATAACCTTGCGTCTACCAGTGATACCTAATGAAGCACCGATCAAAGCTAATAATATACAAGAAGCTGGATAAGCAAACCTAGTGTGGAATTTGGTTTTAGCTGGACTTAGATCACTAGTCTCAATGTTTTTACCGTGTTGTTGAATAAACTGCCACAGTCCAATGAAATTCATATCACTAAGAGTATTGCTGTTTTTAAGAATTTGACTAGGGTTAATACCACTAGGTATAAATGTAGATTTAAAATTAGAAATTAAATCCATAGAACTAGAATCTTTACGACTGGCGTCTTTAATTACATGGCTGCTTCCTTTTTCTAGTTGCCAGCCACCTTCTTTACCAGACCAAGCACCGTTTTTAGCGGTGTAGATCTGCGCTAAGCCTTGCTGCGAGAAATCTAGAATCACCACATTGCGTAATTTATCATTTTGTAGATGCTCTACGTAGAATATACGTTTGATTTTGCCGTCACTATTCTTCTCGAAATAGCTAAAACTGCGAGAATGGCTAGGCATAGGGTTCTTATATAGCGCTAGAGTATAAACTTGCTTAGCGAAAGGACCAGTGATCGGCACTATCGCTTCACTAAGTATAAAACTCAGCAACATGCCAAGTATGCCGAGTGCTACAACAGGCTTCATTAATCGTTTATAACTAACACCGGCTGCACGCATAGCGATGATCTCTGATTGCCCAGAGAGTTTCTGGAAAGTCAGGAATGTAGCCAGCAGAATACTAATAGGAAGTGTTACAGCTAATATCTGCGGGATCTCTAAGCCTAGTATCACGAGACCTTTATCGAAGGAAGCTCCAGAGCGCGCGAGCAGTTTAAAAACGTCTTTGAATTTATCTATGCCCAGCCAAACACCAGTAATAATGCCAGCACCACTAACAAGTGGTAGCCAGAATTCAGTGAGTATATAGCGGTCTAGTTTTTG
>CAZQXM010000068.1:0-8396 GCA_964597205.1 uncultured Gammaproteobacteria bacterium | reverse complement strand
TTTGAAGTTAGGACTTTAAGGGCTTTGCCGGTGATTTTCATGGATAATTATCCTAGCATCGAGACCAGAGCGGATGGCATTATTATAAAGTTATAATTGGTTCACCAGGAAAGCTGCTAAGCTTATCTTATGGGTATTTCTTTGCTTACCTTCGAAAAACAATTTGCAGCAGCAGAGGATTTATTCTTAGCAGCAAGAGGACTTGCTTTGAGTCCAAGGTGGCCGTTTGATGAACTAGGGTGTCCAACACAGGACGAGCTAAAATCAAGTATCAAATCAAGTGCTAGAAATTTAATAGAACTTCTTTCTGATCCAGATGTCAATAAGACGTTACCAGAGATAGCTGATCTTGTTTTTAAACAAGGTACTCGGGCTCAATCTACAGCAAACAGGATAGTACATAGATATCTACCACAGTTTGTTTTAGCAATGGCATGGTTTGATTCTTTAACCAAATTGCAAGACGAGGAAATGGATAAATTAAGAGAGGACTTGCGAACAAAATGTTTAAAACCAATTCTGGGAGCGTTGCAAGCTCTGACTAGAGAGAATTTAATGAAAACTGCCCTCTCTTGGCAAGGTGACTCGAAAGTCATGCCATCGATGTTCAGGGAAAATATGGAAGCATTATTTACTACTTGCCCTGCAGTTAAATAATTATTCCGGCTCCACATGTATAGTCACCTGCGCCACCCCATAGCGCGCAATAATTCTTTCTTCTATCTTGTGACTTAGTTCATGCGCTTCGCGCAGCGAATCAGTAGCGAACTGTACGCTCATTTCTAAGAACCTTTCATCATGTACTTGGCGCGAGCGCAAATCGCTAAAGCCGCGAACCTGCGGCAAGTCAGCAAGAACAGCTTCTATGTCAGCTGGAAATAACCACGCTTCATCCACAAGTATAGGTATAGTTTTGCGCAAAATCATAAACCCACTACGTGCAATCACCCCAGCGATAACTACTCCAAGAATAGGATCGAGAATATAGTAACCCTGAAGAATAAAATAAGTACTAGCCAGTATAGAAATGGTAATGAGAATATCAGAGAAAGTATGCTCGGCGTCAGCCATTAATAGTTGGCTATTATATTTGCGCGCGGCGCGGCGCTCGTAGAGCCAGACACCTATATTAATCACTAGAGTTAAAGCCAACATCTCAATAGTTAGCCAATCTATATGCGGCAAAGCAGCAGGATGCAAAAACCTCACAACAGATTTTTCTATAAGTTCAAATGACGCAATAGCCAGAAAAGCCACGACCGCTAAAGCACCTAGGGTTTCGAATTTACTATGCCCGTAAGGATGATCTTTATCAGGGGGCTCAGCAGCAATAGCGATCATAGCTAGTGCGATAATGTTATTCAAACTATCGACACCAGAATGTACACCATCAGCGATGATACTGAGTGATCCAGCCTTAAAACCAATCCAGAACTTGATTCCAAGCACTAAGAGATTTAAGACCAGAATCCCATAAAGCACCCTGTTAACTGCTTTAGGGTTGCTAGTACTAGGGGCTGCTAAATGCAAAATTAATTACCTACGCCATTGATTACTAAGGCTACCAAGTTAGTAAGATCTGACATTTTGAAAATACCAAAATAAACTAAAGCTATAACGCAGATTATTACAGAGAGATGTGCCCATTTGTTTGCAACAATTTCTGGCGTGCAAACTTCTTTATTGAAGCAACTCTGAATAGCTTTCAAAGGACAACAACAAATCTCACCTTCACTCAGTGATTTAACTGAATTAGACGGTGCGTCTACTATTATGATCTTAGCTAGGTAAGAATAATAGAATAGTGCGATTACAGAGCCAATTAAACCTACTACAGCTAGCACCTGTCCTAACCAGAGACCTGAACTAAATGCTGTTGCGAATAAGAAGAATTTCGCTATGAATGCTGCTGGTATAAACGGTAGACCAGCAAGGTTAATTAAACACAGTGAAAAAGCTAAAGCGGTTACAGGGCGCTTGGTGATTAGACCTGAGAGATCATAAATATTATCGCTGTTAGTTTCTGACTCTATATTGATAGCTGCCATAAACGCGCCAGTGTTCATGATTGCGTAGATAGTGAAGTAAATAACCATCGCTTTGATACTGTCTGGTTGTAGTACTACCAAAGCGATTAGTAAATAACCAGCTTGAGCGATAGAAGAGTAAGCAAGTAAACGCTTAACAGAACCGCGTGAAATCATTTGAATCACACCAACGTAGTTACCGATAATGATAGAGAGTAAAGCGACTACAGCTAGTAGCGCTGAAACTATATCAGAAGTAAATACCATCGCGAAGAGTCTAATAGCAAGAGCTAACGCGCCAGCTTTAGAAACTACCGATAAGAAAGCAGTAGTGTTAGTTGGTGCGCCAGTGTAAACATCTGGTGACCAGTTTTGGAATGGTGCTGCAGCTAGTTTAAATGAGATAGCAGCAACAAGTAGAGTTGCGATCAACGCTTCTAAACCGAAGCTAAGCCCCTCACCAAGCGCTCCTAAGCGGATATGCACTGCTGTAAAATTAGTTACACCAGTAATTCCGTAGATAAACGAGATGGCAAGCAATAGCATACCGGTAGCAGTAGCTGAGCTAAGTAGATATTTAATTCCTGCTTCGTTAGATTTTTGACTCAGTCTTGCATATGAAGCTAAAAGAATACTACTTAGACCAAGAGTCTCAAGTGCGACGAATAATAATAGAAAATCATTAGCACCAGTAAGAAATGCGGCACCAAGAGTAGCAGTTAATAATATTGGATAATATTCTGCTGGGCTCTCAACGGGTTTGAGGTATCTACCTGAGCTTAAACTAATCACCCAAGTTACCGTATAAATAATGGCGCGGAAGAATACTGATAAGGTATCAGAATTAAATGAGTCAGCAAAAATAGTTAGCGGCGCTACTGGTAAGTCTTCGCCTGAGAATACTAGCCTTTGTACTACGGCAGGCAAGAGTAAAAATAGAGTGTAGAAACTTGCTAAGCCTAGAGCTATTGATGTCACCGCTGGCACTGATTTTTTGCCTTCTGGGTGCAGGCTCATAAGTAGGGTCAACAGTATGCCAACTAAAACAAATAGTTCAGGCGTTAAAATCTCTCTAATTAGTATCCAATTCATATAATTTTGTTCTTAATAAGGCTTGCAAACTCGCAACAAGTCCAATTTAGATTGTAAGATAAAGCTAGGTAATGGTAAAGTCTCAGATAAGTAGCAGCACCGAATTATTGCACTTGATTAGCGATATCTCTAGTCTGACTGATGTCGACGCGATTATAGATAAGGTTCTAGCTCAACTCAGCAAGCTTTATAAAACTGAAGCCAAGCTCAGCGCCCAAGAAGAGGGTTCGCTGTCATTAGCTCTGAAACTCAAGGATACTACTTGTGCCTATATTAGTTTTATTGCGGCGCGTAAATGGTCTAAAGAAGATAAGAATGAACTAGAACTCTTTATGCAATTAGTGTCTCGGCGCATAGATCAGTTGCAGCTCACCATGGATTTAAGCGCAACTAATGAGCGTTTGCTGGAACAAACTAGATATATGTCACAGATTTTTAGTACTGTTTCGCATGAGCTGCGCACTCCACTGACTAACGTTATTGGTTTTAGTGAGTTGATGCTAGCGCGTGAGCTAAATCCTGAGATTAATAAGCAATACCTGAGTGAGATAGCCCGCTCAGCGAGACGGCTTGCGACTTTGGTTAGTGATTTTCTGGATCTATCACGAGTTGAAGCTAGTGGTGAGATTAGGCTTGATAACCCTGAGCCTGCCGATATTGATTGGATCGCTGAGCGTGCTTGGAAAGATCTCAATGCTGAAGTGATACTTAACCGTGAACCGGCGCAGATAGAATGGCAACTAGCTAAAAATTTACCTAAAGTCAATGTGGACACAGATGCCATGATACGTGTCTTTATTAATTTATTCTCAAATGCGCTTAAGTATGGTTCTGGCTCTAAGATCATCTGCCAGATAGCAGTTACAAAAGACTTAGTTCAGGTTAGAGTAGAAGATAAGGGTATAGGCATTCCAGAAGAAATGCTTGACTCGGTTTTCGATCGTTTTGTCCGAGTGGACAACGGTGTGACGCGTGAAACTGGTGGAACAGGGCTTGGGCTTTGGATTTGCCGGCAGATCGTTGAAGCGCATGGTGGCAAGATTTGGGCTACTAGTGAATTAAATAAAGGCACTAGTATTCATTTCAATTTGCCTTATATAAAATGAGCAGATTACTAATATTATTGTTTTGGCTAACTGTGAACGCAAGTTCAGCTGCTCTTTATGCACCGGCAGATCAAGCTTTGGATCTTGGGGTGATTAATGGTCAGCATCTTTGGCAGACTGGTACTAGGCTTGAAGTTACAGAACAGAAATTCCGTAAACATTACTATGAATTGGTTGATAATAATATTAAGCCAGCAGAAGATGAGTTCTACGTTAATAGCATCTATGATGTGCAAAACAAAATTGGTAAAGCTTTAGTTAAGCGCTCAACCAATCAACGCAGTGGTGAAGTATTTAACTCATCAGTAGAATTTGGTGTTGGAGATTTATTAGCTGATGACCTTGTTATCGACGAGATTGCTGTGCGTCCGCGCAAATATATAGTTGTGCGCAGAATCTCCACTGGTGAGCTTTATTATCTAAGAGTTAGCTATGGCCTTAGTAAATCAAGGCTAATACCGAAGCGGGATTAAGCTGATGCCACAGTCTTAGTACTGCGTGGCATAATGCTTTTAGTGATCTTGTTTAGGCTTCTATTTTTAGTTTCTATATTCTTGCAGCCCTGCTCAGCGGCCAACTTATTATCCGCTTGTACTGGCACCGGAGCTTGCGTAGGCTCTAATATATTTTTCCCTTGTTATGAAATTGTAAGTGGTACGGCAACGGTACCTTATAGAGTAGATCAAGGAATACTGGGTGATCTTAGTAGCGAAACGGCAACTCAAGCTGTCGATGACATGCTTGGTATGTGGGAGACTGTAGCAGCTTTGGATTTTTCTAAGCAAGGTACTTTAGATGTAGACGTTAACTTTAATAATTTTGAAGCTTACTTAGAACCAGATTCACCTTTGGGTTATAGCCCTATTATTTTTGATAATGAAGGCAATATAGTTGAAGAGTATTTTGGTAGTGGTTCTAAATCTAGTGTCCTTGGTTTTGCTTCTTCGGTGTTCTTTGATCAAAACTCAAGTACTGGCGCTATTACAGCGATCGCAGAATCACATTCTCTCTATAATGGTTACCTCTATAAAGACGCTAATCGTCGTGACTTAACCGGTGCTGCTGAAGTGCTTAACGAATTTAAAACTACTATTTTGCATGAGTTCGGACATATGGTTGGTGTGGATCATAGTCAAGGTGGTTTTATTGATGAATACAATAGTGATACTGCTGATCTAAGTACTTTTCCAGTGATGTTTCCTATTGCTGCTAATTCAGAAATCGAATTGCACCGTGATGACATTGTCGCGATTAATATGTGCTACCCATCTAGCTCTATTATTAGTGGTAAAGGTAGAATCAGCGGCACTCTTACTAAAGAGGGTAGAAATGTTAAAGCCGCGAATGTAGTAGTTTATAACGTATCAAATACTAGTGAAGAAGTGGTTTCTACAGCTTCAGATTCTGATGGTCAAAGTAATGGGACTTTTAATTTCCCATATTTAGTACCTGGTGATTACATTATCAAAGCAGAACGCATTGATAGCGGTTTTACGGGCGGCTCTAGTGTTGGTATTCATAGTCCTCGCGAAGGCACTTTATTCAATACCGGTTTCTATATGGGTGATGATGTTACGCCACTTGATAGCACCAGTCTTGATGACGGTTTGGCTTCTGCTAAGAGAATTACAGTAACGGCTAATACTAATCAGAATATTTCTTTTGAACTAACTCCAAGTGTGACTGTTGATCCAGATGCTACTTTTAGTCTTGCTGGTGCTGCTGTCAATAAAGCAATCGGCAGTAATTTCTTCAGAAAGAAATTAGTTAACCTAAAAATCAAAAAAGTTGGTACTGGTAAGCGTCGCTTAACTCTAGTTGCTGATGAACCTAGTTTAGTAAGTTTTAAACCTAGTACTGTAACTATCGGTGCGCGTAAAAGTTCAGTTACGGTAGTAGTTTCAATTGCTTCCTATATTAATTTGTTAGCAGCCTATCCTGACTACGATAATACTGGTGCGGAGATTGGGATTAGTGTGGAAGATTTGGATACAGGCTATATAGACAACGGAAGCGTTTTGACGCTCTATTAGATTAGAATAATGTTATAACTTATAATAGGCTATAATGTATAGCGGTATTCCGTATGAGTTTAGGGACTGCACCCGTTAACTTATCTAACTCTCAACAACCCTTTGGCTCTAGTGGCCAAACTACTGGGTTGCGTAATCCTTTTGGCTTGGCAGAGCCGCAGACTACTAATACAGGATCTCTTTTAGCTGCTCCGCCTAATCAAGTACATTTTCCCGATGGCACTCTTAATCCAATCAATGCTGAAAGTAGAGTCTTGGTATTTGATATAGATGAAACGATAGCCGCCCGTGTTACTAAATCAGACAAGAAGAAATTAGAAAAAGCTGGTTATAAAGTTTATGACGTCGGTCCTGATGAGAAGGGTCAACATGATGAATTTCCATATTTTATAGAACGTCCTGGCGCTAAAGAGTTAATGAAAAAACTTGTTAATGAGGGTTTTGTTTTAGTAGCTTCTTCACGCAATGTGCCACACCATGTTGAAAAAGTAATTAGTACTTTGGGTTTTGGCAACTTATTATTCCATCATTTTGCTAGATACCACCTTAACAATAAGGATCAACTAGATTTCAAAAAATACCCTAATCATTCTAATAATATAGGTTTCTGGGCGCGTTCTTTTAATTGGCTTTGCCGCAATACTGTTGGTTGGTTTTCTGATGCCCTTCGTTGGATACGTTGTAAAATTTTCAATCAAAGACCGTATAGAAATACTCCAATAGGCACGGTAAATAAATATCCTCCATCTCTTTGTGGCGCTAGAGTGCTTTTTGATGATCAACCTGAAAACACTAGCCATGCTAAGCGTTCAGGAGATTGGGTTCACGTGCAGATTAAACGCTTCCCGGGTAATATTCAAGGCATGAAAGAGTCTGAGGAGCGTGATAGTAGTGGTAACTATAAATGGTGGGCTGAGTTCCTTAAAGCTACTGATGTTCTGAAAGATCCGGCACGTGGTTGGCAGGAATTGTTCAGAACTACATACGGTAAAGAACCAAAAATATCTAAAGTAGAAGTTGATAAAGTTTTTAATGATAAACTTTCTAGGACTTTTGGTTTTAGAGTTTAAGCCAATTCTATACTGCGATCACGAGCGGCTTTAATAGCTTTGCGTATTAGTTCACGTACCTTGTTATCCTCTAAGCTGCTAATAGCCGCATGGGTAGTACCGTTAGGGCTAGTTACCTGTTCGCGCAAAATACGGGCAGTATCAGTCATTAGATCCATAACTTTAGAAGGCTCAGCAGCCAGTGAGTGATGTAGTTTTGTGAAGGCTAGATAGCCAGAACCATAGGCTGTTGAGATAGCGAGTTTCTCGGAGTCACTAGCTGTAAGTCCGAGTTCTACTCCAGCTTCAGTCATCGCTTCTATGAGATAGAATATATAAGCTGGTCCAGAACCAGAAAGAGCAGTCACGGCATCAAGTTTAGATTCGTCCATGATTAGAGCGATTCCGAGTGATTCAAAAATACGCATGGTCTTATCCAAGTCTTTATGGCTAACTTTGGCGTTAGGAGCTAGTACAGAAGCCCCTCTCTGCACTTGTGCCGGTGTATTAGGCATCACGCGGATAATAGGATTCAGCGGGAAGAATTCTTCATAGGTCTCGAGCTTCACTCCAGCTGCGATAGATACTATAACTGTAGTTGCTGCACTCTCGGCGATGTTTTTGCAGCTAAGTTCAGACAAGAGAGTTTTCATGTCTTTAGGTTTAACCGCGATAATCAGGGTCTCAAGCTCGCCCTTGCGTGCTTGGTTTGCGATGCTTAGAAGTTCAGTAGTGGTTTGGTACTTAGCTTGTTTGAGCTGATCTAGTCTCTCTGTCACTGTGTCACAAAGCAAAATCTCTTCAGCCTTATATAGCTGTGCTTGAACTAGCCCAAGAGCGATTGCTGAGCCCATGGCGCCGGCGCCGATAATTGCTAGTTTGCTGTTAGACATCTGCAAACATTTTATCACTGCAAAAGAAAACGCCAGCGTTTTGGCTGGCGTTTAATGTTTATATCTAGCTTAGTGACTTAGACAGTCGCCAGTTGCTTAGTATCCACAATAGTTTTACCAGCAAGAGCATTCGCATAGTTCTTCTCTACTTGCGCCCAGTTAACTAGTTTGTAGAATGTTTCCATCCAATCAGCAC
>CAZQXM010000067.1:6572-8665 GCA_964597205.1 uncultured Gammaproteobacteria bacterium | reverse complement strand
GCGAAAGCATCTGCTTAGGCTTCTCTAAACCCATAAGTTCAACTATAGTAGGAGCTATATTCGATAGAGTCGTAGAAGCCGCTAGGTCATTAGGATCTGCTTTATAGTCGCGCAACTTCACAGCATCAGCACCTATTAATATTAGTGGCACCGGATTACAGCTATGTGCAGTGCGCACACCACCATTAGGATCGTACATTTGATCAGCGTTACCGTGATCTGCTGTAACTAGAACTATATATCCATTCTTCTTAGCAGTCTCCACCACGCGCTCTACAGAATTATCAACAGCTTTAAGCGCTTTAAGCACCGCATCCCATACACCAGTGTGCCCGACCATATCTGGGTTAGCGAAGTTACAAACCAAAAGATCATACTCACGAGATTCTAGAGCTTTAACTAATCCATTGGTAACACCTTCGATGCTCATCTCAGGCTGCAGATCATAAGTAGAAACTTTAGGGCTAGCAACTAGCTCTCTATCCTCACCTTTAAACGCGTCTTTAGCTCCTTGATTAAAGAAACTTGTGACGTGGTTAAATTTCTCAGTCTCAGCAGTGCGGAATTGACGTAAACCAAGGCTAGAAACTAGCTCACCAAGACTCATTGTGCGATCTTGCTTAGGCAAGCTGCTTGAGCTAAAAGCTACAGGCAAACCTAGCTCGCCAGAATAGTCAGTGAAACACAAATAATATAAATTAGACCAGTTCTCTTTATGCTTTTCGCATAAATTTTTAAAATCCTTAGACGGACTTACGCTTAAAGGCTTGTTCATAGTATCTAAACCTAGACGCTTAGATATTTCACGCGCTCTATCAGGACGGAAATTAAAAAATATCACCGAGTCACCGTCTTGAATTAAACCTTTATCGTTAATAATAGTAGGTAGAATAAACTCATCACTAACACCAGTTTTGTTGCGTCCAGTGTCAGCGTATTCATAACCTTTAGTAATAGCTTCGACAGCGCAGCTCGCTCGCTCACCTTTGCCGTAAATAACACAGTCGATATAACTCTCTAATCTATCCCAGTTATTATCCCTGTCCATAGCCCAGTATCTACCCGAGACAGTAGCGATATTAATACGCGGCTGGTAGCGCTCCATTAGATGTGCAGCAACTCTAGGCGGATCATCGCGGCCATCACTAATCGCATGAAGAAAGACCTTCTCTGGCGCGAGTCCCTTGCGCTTAGCAAGCTCTATAAGCCCATCGAGGTGCCCTAGGTGTGCGTGCACGTCACCCTCTGAAATAAGTCCCATTAAATGCAATTTAGAGTTGTTCTGCTGCGCATGCTCGACTGCTTTAATAAGAGCAGGATTATTGAAAAACTCCCCGCTACGCACCAGATCAGAAATCTGAGTTAGTTTTTGTTTACTAATGCGCCCAGCACCGATATTCTCGTGCCCCACTTCGGAGTTGCCCATAATTCCATCTGGCAAACCTACGTAAGTACCACTAGCTTGCAGTAGAGTATGCGGATATTTAGCAATCAAACTACGGTAATAAGGAATATCAGCTGCTTGAATCGCGTCACCCTTCGCGCTGTTAGAGACACCCCAACCATCAAGGATTAGCAATAGAACTTTGTTTGACATCAGTATTCAATTGTAGCTGAAAATAGCTCTCCATAATTTTTTTAGCAATCGGTGCTGCTATCGCACCGCCATGTCCAGCACCCTCACCAACTACTACTACTACTATCTCAGCTTTAGTGGCTGGTGCGTAGGCAGCGAACCAAGCATGAGTAGTGCGTGTAAAACCTTGAACTTCAGCTGATCCAGTTTTACCAGCAATTACAATTTTATCAAGCTTAGCTCCAGTACCTGTACCACTAGCTATGCAAGCTTTAAGTCCATTGCGCACAACTTCAAGAGCTTTAGGATCAATAGCAACTATTGATTCGGGTTTTTCTTTTTCTGGATTCTTGATTAAATGCAATTGCGGCACTCTACCTCCAGTAGCAAGTACAGAATAAATTTTCGCTACTTGTAGTGGGCTCAAGAGTAAGAAACTCTGCCCAATAGAAAGATGCAGAGTATTACCAGGAAACCAAGGTTCATGATATTTACGACGTTTCCAAGTTGGATCAGG
>CAZQXM010000067.1:0-6472 GCA_964597205.1 uncultured Gammaproteobacteria bacterium | reverse complement strand
GGTTTCCAAATGCTACCAGGAGTGTAAGAAGAAAGTGCACGATTTAAGAATGCTTGCCTTGTAACTAGATTCTGGTAAGTCGCACTCGGTACAGGTTTAGTAAAAATATTCGGATCGAAACTTGGTTCACTAGCTAAAGCCAGTATCTCACCGGTGTTAGGATTCACCACTACCGCAGCACCGCGCACTCCACCACTACGCAAAGCAGCTTCTGCGGCTTCTTGCAAACTAAGATCAATAGTTAATTCTATATCTTTACCACGCACTGGCTCAACAATATATTTTTGAGGTTCAGCGATCTTACCGAACCTATCTATAGGGATACGCTTCTCACCATCAGTGCCGCGCAAATCCTTATCAAAAGCACGTTCTAGACCATCTTTGCCAACAACGTCACCCATACGAAGATCCATAAATCTCTCAGATTTAAGATCAGTTTCACTAGCTTGCCCAACAAAACCTAATAAATGTCCTGCCATCTCACCAGAAGGGTAATAACGCAAAGCTTGATACTCGACTTCTATTCCAGGTAGCAATCTGCGTGCTTCAATAATTTTAATTGCAGTGGTAACTGAAATATCCTTATCAAGAGTAAGCGGCACCGCGGTCGTTGGTTCCATCTCTAATAAAAGTTTGAGCAAGTCATCATAGTTAAGATTGAGGATTTGAGCTAATCTTGAGGCAACTTTAGTTTTCTGCTCTACAGTCTTAAGCTTAAAAGGGTAAACAACTACACTAAGAGACTGCTTGCTACTAGCTAAGATTCTATGCTCTCTATCATAAATAACTCCGCGCGGAGCACGGATCATACTGTATTTAGTAGTGTTATTCTCTGCTAAACGCTTGTATTTAGGATACTCAAGAATCTGCATCTGAGTTAATCTGATCGCCAAAATTGCAAACAGTATTAAACCAATGAAACTGAGAATTGAAGACTTATTCATCGCCGCCAGGATTAAGTTTATCGCAAGCAAGGCTATAATATAAGAGATGGTTTACAGCACCCAAAAAATGATAGAGATAGAGAATCTCTCTAAAACCTTTGGTGATCATAAAATACTTGAAGGCATTAACATGAAAGTTAATCGCGGTGAAGTAGTTTCACTAATCGGTTTTAGTGGCTGCGGTAAAAGTACTCTATTAAAAGTCGTAGCCGGACTAGAAAAAGCTGACTCAGGTGTAGTACGTCTATATAGCAAGAAAGTAGGGATGGTATTTCAATATTCTGCCTTATTTGACTCAATGACGGTATTGGAGAATGTCTCTTTTCCTTTGCGTGATGAAATTAAGTCTGGAGCTATTAGCCACGAACAAGTTCGTGACTTGGTTGTGGACAGATTAAAAATAGTCGGACTTATAAACGTTGAAGAGATGTATCCTAGCGAACTCTCTGGCGGCATGCGTAAACGCGTGGGTTTCGCTCGTGCCATTATCAACGATCCTGAGATTATTCTTTATGATGAGCCTACTTCTGGGCTAGATCCTGTTAGCTGCACCATTATTGAGGATCTAATACTAGATTTGCAAGCTAAGACCAATGCTGCCAGCATAGTAGTAACTCACAACGAAAGCACTATCAAACGTGCTTCTGATCTTGTTTGTCTTTTATACGATACTAAAATAGTTTGGCAAGGACAGGCAGAAAAATTATTTGATCCGGCTAATAAAGATCCTTACGCAGTCCAATTCCGAGAAGGCAAACGTACCGGTCCCATGGTCGCTGTCCATTAGAGCTGTCCTGCAAGCCCGATAGCTGCGTTACGCTGCGTCCTCGCAATGCTCATTGACAGAAGGAGTCAACTCCGCTTGCTCGGACTTGCGTGCCTTGCTCTCAAGCTTGCATAACAGCTCTAAACATCAAGCACTTTAGCGTTAAATACACTTTTTGCAAGCGACACCGCTTCCTGCATCCTAGCGCTACCGAAGCTAGTCACTTTCTCAGTCTCGACGCTCGGTGCCTCCTCACGCTCAAGAGCTTGCTCTGATTGAGTTTCCAATCTATCTTCTGAAATATCCATCGCGACTTCATCTACAGGTAATGAACGTGGCTGCATTTCTTGATAACTAGTATCCAGATGTGGTGGTGCAACTATAGTGGCATCATTCGCCACCACTTCTACTACTAAAGTCTGAACTTCAGAACCTGATTTAGATATAGCTGTGAGTATCTCAGCAGATTTTGCTTCAATCTTAGTTTTAAGGAATTTAAATCGATCTGGAATTTGCAAAGTAGCTATGCCAGCACTAGAATTAGCAAGCCTAGCGTTGCTACTACTTAAGAGCCCCTTACAAGCTGGACTTAAATACTGACTATAATCTTGCGCAGCATTCGTAAACTCTGCCCTGCTTACACAAGCCGCAGGAGAACTTTCTACGACAGGAGCTGTCGCTACTGGTAAAGGCTTAGTAACTACAGGAACCGGCTTAGGAGTTGGAGCACTAAAAGTCTTAGCGGGAGCAGCTTTCACGCCATTTTGTTCTAGCGCAGCAATACGCTCTAAAAGATCTCTAGCGACAACTATATCTTGTCTATAACAAATCTTAAGCATACTAGCGCGCATTAAATTCTTAGACTGGGTAGATCTTCTTAATCTCTCTTCAGTGAGTGATAACTGTTCAAGAATTTGCACCAGTTCATAATCCTCTAGATTAGTTTTGCGCTCTTCAAGTGACTCTAAAGCTAAATCAATCAACTCACGAACTAGCGGCATTGAATCTTTACCTTGAGCAAATAAATCTTCTAATTTAACAAGCAGTTTAGAAGCATCTCTAAGAACCAAAGCACTAAGCAACTCTTCGGCATCTTCGCGAGCAATTCCACCTAAATAATCAAGCACTATAGCTTTGGTGATAATCTCGCCAGTCTGCCCGAAAGCAGCAGCTTGATCCAATAGACCAAGAGCATCACGCATCGCGCCATCACTACGCTTAGCCATAAACTCTATCGCTGTATCTTCTATATTTATCGCTTCTTGCTTAGCTACATATTTCATGCGCGCAACACAGTCTTTAAGCGTGATTGGGCGAAATGGTAAAGTCTGACAACGGCTCTTAATAGTAGGCAAAACTTTATCTTCTTCTGTAGTGGCTAATATGAAAACTACTTTTTCTGGTGGCTCTTCAAAAACTTTTAATAGCGCATTAAAAGCTGCGGTACTAAGCATATGAACCTCGTCGATAATATAAACCTTATAGTTACCAGAAATCGTACCGAGATTCACCCTTTCTATAAGTGCGCGTGCATCTTCAACACCACCATGACTTGCAGCATCTATCTCAACAACATCAAGGCTGCGAGAATTAGCTATATCTAAGCAACTAGAACATTTACCACATGGTGTCGCCGTTGGTAGCGATTTCGCTTCAAGACAATTAAGGCACTTAGCTAAAATGCGCGCCGAACTAGTTTTACCAGCACCACGCGGACCAGTAAAGAGATAAGCATGCATCAAGCGCCCTTGGTTAATAGCATTGGTTAAAGTCTGGCGCAAAGAATCTTGACCAATCAAATCATCAAGAGTCTGCGGGCGGTATTTAAGATATAAGGGTTCGTAATTAGGCACTGATACTACTTTAGCAAGTTTAGAGCCCGTCCGAAAAGTGCCCAGATGCTAGGCATAGCAGAATCGACACCAGTGTGTCGATTCTGCGCTCTCAACTATGAGTATACGATTTAACGGTTGCTCACTTACCATTACAAGCGCACAAACGAGCCGTCAGGCTCGTTTGTGCTAGGGCGAGCATAACAACGCAGATGCGACTTTTCGGACAGGCTCTTAGATCCCAGCATCATAGGTCACATGCCCCTCACTCATACCCATAGAAGCACTAGCAAGAGAGTCTAGGATTTGCTGGCGGTAAACACCGAGCTTAGAGAGTTCACGCGGCCTAGGCTCATCGAGTTTAATATCAGCTTTAATCAATCCGGTAGATTGGATGCGAGAACTGTCAGCCTTAGTCATAACAATAATTCGATCAGCTAACAATAGAGCCTCATCAACACTGTGAGTAATAAAAAGTACACTTGGTTTCAGTTCAGACCAGATTCTAGTAAGTTCACGCTGCATAGTATTGCGCGAAGTATCATCAAGCGCACCGAAAGGTTCATCCATAAGTAGTAACTGCGGTTTCACTACTAAAGCCCGCGCCAAAGCTACACGCTGCTTCATACCACCTGAAAGTTCGCTAATACTACTTTTGGCATGTTTAGCAAGTCCTACCATTTGCAGATAACGAGTAGCGATCATATATCGCTCCTGACGATTTGCGATTTGATATTTAAGACCGAAAGCCACATTATCAATCACATTTAGCCAAGGAAATAGAGCATACTCTTGAAACACTAATGTTCTACTAATGTCAGGACGCAGCACTTGCTTGCCAGCAACCTCTATTAGTCCATGATCAGGTCTAGTGAAACCAGCTACCAGACCAAGTAACGAACTCTTACCGCAACCACTAGGACCAAGTATGCAAGTAAACTCGCCAGCTGAAATACTGAGAGAAAAATCTTTAATTATGTACTCACGCTTGCCACCAGCAACTGGATAAGAGAGTGAAATATTCTGAATATTAATCAGTTCACTCATTGCATCCCCCAAGTTTTGCGTACGTAATTCTCTAAAGTTCTAAAAAACAAATTATCACTAAGATAGCCAAGTACCGCAATAATCAATATCATTGCTATTACTTGAGACATATCAGCAAGGCTGCGTCCCAGTTCCAGTTGTTGACCTATACCTAGCCCACTAACGAAAAGCTCTCCAGCTATTAGCGCTCGCCAAGCAAACGCCCAGCTTAATCTCAAGCTGCTAACTAGTTGCGGAATGATCGCCGGAAAAATCACCCGTACATAAAGATCTAAATACTTAGCACCAAGACATTGAGCTGCCCTAATAATCTCACGCGGTATATTCATCACTCCGCTGCGCACACCAAGTGCCGCTGGTATAAAAGCTTCTAAAATCACGATAAACAAAACAGCAGCCTCAGAAATACCAAACCACAATAACGCTAGTGGCACCCAAGCCACACTAGGGATAGCTTGCAAAGCTGTAAGCGAAGCACCAATAGTATTATCGAGCCAGCTATAGCGCGCTACCGCAAGCCCAGCAAGCGTACCAATTATTACTGCAATAACATAACCAATAATCACTCTTCTAAGTGATTCAAAAATCACCAAGAGAAAATCAGCTTCACTAAAACCCCAAATAAAAGTTTTAAGCACATCATCTGGACCTGGCAGTAGATAAGTTGGATAAAACTTAGCTAAAGCAATTAGCTTCCAAATTAGAAGTAATAGAAATAAAAAAACCAGACGCTGAGTTATTTGACTGGAAATAAATCTACCGCGAGGCAAGTCTGCGACTTTAGCTGCGGTTATTCTACCTTTTAAGAGATCCAGCACTTAGGAGAAATTCTAACAGAGCATAAACGTGACCGTCGTCACGTTTATGCGCTTTACACGCGAGTGCATAATCTAAGACGCCACATTAGCGCAATTCAATAACATGATACGCCCCGCCACCATCACCGATTTAATATCGTGAGTAACGAAATCTGGTAATTTAACTCTGACGCGACAATCCAAATCAGCTGCAGTTTTAAGTATCTGTGCTGGCATGGTTCTAAAATAATTTATACGATCAGCGAGCCGCTGTTTTTCTTCTTTTGATAGTTGGTAGGCTGTTGCTGACATTTGATTAACCCTGACTTAGATATAAGGGTTTTAAGTGGAGGGTTTTGACAAAAAAGCCCTAAAATAAGCCCTAAATGCTTAAGAAATAGGGGTAAATGCCCAGGATATTGCTTTATTAAGGGCAAATTCGCTATTATATTTGCCTGCGCGAAGCTAAAAAAGCGATTAAATCAATATGGGTAAATATCTCAAGGCAAAAGACAAACTATCACGTAGATACGGCGAATTACTATCCGGTATGCCGATGTTCGAAGTGGCTAAAAGACCTTATAAGTCTGGTCAACACGGCCAAAGACGTTCTAAGGTTTCTGAATTCGGCAACCTACTTAAAGAGAAACAAAAACTTCGTTTCAGCTACGGTAATATTTTAGAAAGACAGTTCCGCAGATACTACGCTAAAGCCGTTCGCAAGAAGGGTCCTACTGGCGAGAATCTTCTTCAGTTACTAGAAACTAGATTAGACAACCTTGTCTATCGTATGGGTTTTGCTCCTACGGTGCTTGCTGCTAGACAGTTAGTTAACCATGGTCACGTTCTTGTTGACGGTTTCAAAGTAGACATCCCTAGCTACCAAGTACAAGCTGGTAACACTCTCACTATTCACACTAAAGCGCGTAATATGCCTTTAGTGGTTGAAGCGATGAAAAATTGGAACGATACTCTTCCATACATCAAACGTGAGAAAGATGCTTTTGAAGGTACATTCGTAGAAGTGCCTGCTCGTGATCTTATTCCTATCAACGTTAATGAACGTATGATTGTTGAGTTCTATTC
>CAZQXM010000066.1:0-8837 GCA_964597205.1 uncultured Gammaproteobacteria bacterium | reverse complement strand
GAGGGTTTCACCTTTACTTTCGTTCCCTTAATTTACACACATTTGATGTAGAGCCCATGTATTACTCGATAGCATAGCGAATTGAACTGCCGCTCAACAGTTGATTCTTATCGTATCGTGCATTCGCGACTCGGCCTCTGAGCAGCACTATGTATTACTCATTAAGCCGCAAATGATAGTTCTTCGTTGAGCTTTTCGGCTTGTGCTGGTTTTTCTACTATGCAGACCATTTGCTCAGGCTTGATTAATCTACGCATTACTCTGTTGAAATCTTCTACGGTTATTGAATTTATGTAGTCTGGATAGTTTTGCATGTATTTAAGATCCTTGCCTCTTCTGTCTAAGTCTGTTATTTCTGCGTGAATTTGATTTTTTGTATTTAAAGCAGTATGCCAATTATTTAAATGTTGGTGTTTGAAATACTCTAACTCTTCCGGGCTTATTCCTTTTGCTAATGATTCTTTAATTGTGCTAATTACTGTTGCGATAGCTTCTTTACCTTGATTAGGACGGCAAGAAAGACTTATCTCGAAAGGTCTTGTATGTGTAGGTGTAGCAGCGAAGCCTGAATCTATGTTGTAGACTAATTCTTTTTCTGTACGGAGTTTCTGTAATAGTTTTGAACTGAAGGCTTGACCACCTATATAAGCGTTAACAAGGCGCGCTATATCAAAATCTCTTTCAGTACTTTTGATATCGTGTGGGTTACCCATGGTTACGGTTAGATCTTTCTTATCGGGTTTTTTACTGTTAATTACTTGGAAGCCTCTACGTATTGGGCTTTCAATATTGGCAATTCTCTCTGGGATAATCGCTCTATCAGTTCTAGCAGGAGCTTGCATCCCGTCTAAAAGCCTGTTTAATGAATTGCAAACATTGTCTCTATCAACATTGCCGCGGATATGAATTTTTGCTTTTTTGTTTTGCCTAAAGAATCTTATGAATATTTTTTGTAAGTCTTTTAAATTAATTGAATCTATTATTTGTATTTGTTCCTCGATCCCCATGTTGTAGTTAGTGTGCGTTTTTGGATGTATTGAATTCATGAATGCTCTACTAGCAGCTCCATTGTCATATCTTTGTGCTGCTTTAAGGTGATCGATTGTTTTTTTCTTCAGCTTAGCTAGTTCTTGCTCAGCGATTGCTTTTATTTTTGGATTATCAAGTGCTAGTATTGCATTCTCATTTATATAGCTATTCGCGTATTGCATTAATAGATCTGTGTTCTTGCTCATTCCACTTAAACTTATGAGGACGTTATTGTCTGTGACTAAATTCCCCAGACTGAAACCATATTTCTTTCTGATTTTTGCCAAGGCTATATCATCTAAATATTTATCTGTTTTGCGGTGATAAATTCCTAGCTTATCCATTAAGTCGCTTAGTATAGGAAACTTATAAAAATCTTCATTGGCTTCGCTTAAGAACCCATCATTAAAAGTAATAGAAGCTTTAAAAGTATGTGAGTCTTTATCTTCGAGGAATAAAACAGTACTACCGTTATTTAAAGTTCTAGTTTCGGTTGGAGGCAATTCTAGATGTGGAGTTATGAGCCCTCCTGATATAGCTTTTAGTGTTTTAAATTCTTCAATTGTTGTTTCAGCTTTTTGTTTTGTTTGCCTTATTGATTCTATTTGATCCACTTTTTCTGCTTTCCTGCCACTAGGATCAAACTGGATATAGTATGGAGCATTAGCACATAGATAATTACTAGTAAAAGCTTTGATTTCATCTTGGCTTATTGACTCAAGAACTTTAATTGGGTCTACTGCTGTTTCCCAGTCTCTCTCTTCCATGAGCAAACTGTCGATTACACTACTGATATCACTATGTTGGTGATCAGCTTTTGCAAGTTGCTGGTGTTTTATTGTAGTTATTGCTTCACTTATTTCTTCAGCTTTAAGTCCATTCTGGGCTATATCTTTGTATTCTTGATCTACAATCTCTTTTATTTTTTTGACGTTCTCGGTATTGTATTTTGAAGTGGGAATCATTGCGACATAGCCAATACGACTGAGGTATTTATCGGTATATCTTATTGCTTTTACATTTGTGGTGATTGGATCTGCTGTATTGATTAATTTTGGATAAAGCCTGTTACTGTTTTTTGAGGTTAAAGCAGTATTTATTAATCCAGCTATTAATCGTTCTCGTTTATTTAGTACACCGACTAAATGCTCTCTGCTTATAGCTGCTACTGGTAAATTCCAATTGCATTTATGTTCTAATTCTTTAGAGCTATTGATTTGTAGATCTTTTAGTTCTTGGTGTTTAGGGTTGGCTGGAAGCCCAGCAAAATGTTCTTCTAATTGTCTTTTTAAGTCGTGGATATTGAAGTTACCACTTAATTCTAATATGGCATTATTAGGGCAGTATTCTTGCTTATGAAAGCTTTCTAAGTCACTAAGAGTGATAGATTCAAGGCTTTCTTTATTGCCGATTAGATCCTTACTGAGTAGACTATTTTCACCAAAGAGAATTTTATTTTCTTCTTTATCCGCTTGCCAGGCTGGGTTTGACTTATGCATTGCCATTTCTTTATCTATAATATTTTTTTCTGACTTAAGTTCTTCTTCGGTGATTTTTAGCTTACGCATAAATGCGCTTAAAATTCTTAAACCTAGTGAGAGTTTTTCTGCTGGTAGACCCAGCATGTATTTAGTTTCAGTCTTGCTAGTACTAGCATTAAAGCCACCACCATTAATGGCTGCAATTTTAAAAACCTTATCGCCGAACTCTTGAGTCTTATCGCAGACTAGGTGCTCTAATAAATGCGCGAGCCCATCTTTGCCTTTTGGATCTTTCATAGCTCCTGATTTAATGTGCAGGCTTGCTGATAATTGTTTACCCTTGCTTTGTTTGGCTATGACTCGCAGACCATTTTCTAAAACAAACTCATAAAAATTCTCATGTGATTTAACTAAACGAACTTTAGGTTTAGCCCAGATTTTTAAACCTCTACCACCGGTGCACTTGTCTAATAAATTGAGGCTAAAATCCTTTATTCGCCTCAATGGGGTCAGGTTAATTATCTTATTGAAATAAGATTTCAGGCTGGTGATCATGTTAATATACTATATACATATTAACATATTGAGTATTAACTATATAAAAGCTTGTAAATAAGGTATAAAATGACCTTATATTATAATAAAGTTATTATTGCTTGCTAAATGATTTAACGAAGTAACTAAGTATAATATCCGCCCCAGCTCTCTTTATTCCTATTAGTGATTCCCAGATAGCTAGATTAAGATCCACCAGACCCTTCTCGGCTGCCGCGTGTATCATCGCGTATTCGCCGCTGACTTGATAAGCAGCCACTGGAACCGGTGAATTAGCTTTGAATTTACTGATCACATCTAAGTACATGCCAGCAGGTTTGACCATCACTATATCTGCGCCCTCTGAAATATCGAGCTGAAGTTCTCTAAATGCTTCGCGCGAATTAGCTGGATTCATTTGATAAGTTTTTTTGTCTTTAGGAATTAACATCCTCGGTGCCTCTGGATGTATTTGTATCGGTTCATTATTCGGATAATCAGTGCCTATATTATCCGGGTTCTCTAGTGGCGCCCCCAATGAACCAAGAGCATCTCTGAATGGTGAATACATGCATGATGCGTACTTAGCAGTGTAGGACATTATGCTTACATCTTGGAAGCCCACGCTATCAAGCGCGCCACGAATAGCAGCCACGCGCCCGTCCATCATATCTGATGGCGCAACTATATCTGCTCCAGCTTCTGCTTGCACTAATGCCATTCGGCATAGCGCTGCAACGGTTGCATCATTGAGTATCTCAGCGGCTGTATGTTGAACATCTGCTTGCTTACTGAATTCATCGTGTAGCTTGCGGCGACTAGGGTTCATAGGGACGCCCAATAGCCCATCGTGACCGTGCAGAGTGTAAGGATCAAGTGCCACGTCAGTTGCGACTATTAATTCAGGGAATCTAGTTTTAATTGCGCGCACTGCTCTCTGTGTTAGTCCATTAGGATTAAAAGCTTCTTTAGCTTCTAAATCTTTAAGATCTGGTGAGATCACAGGGAATAGTGCGATCGCGCGCACTCCGAGTTTCATTACAGTTTCGATCTCTACTAAAAGAGCATCTATGCCATAGCGATGAATGCCAGGCATAGATTTGATTTCTGTAGAATACATTTTTTTATTCGAATCAATTACAAATACTGGATATATAAAATCCTCAATGCGCAAATGAGTCTCTTGTACTAGATCCCTAATGTTTTGATTACGTCTAAGTCTTCTTGGTCTAGCTATCATTGTTTAATCTATCTTTAGCGAAGTTAATCGCTTTCATAACTTCAGTGCGCGCTGTGCCGCCTGTAACCTTGCGGCTATCTACTAGAACTTCTGGTTTAAGTAGATCTTCCATATCCTCGGTGAAAGATTGATGCATGCTCTGCCACTCCGATACACTAAGTTCTTTTAGGTAGCGTTTGCGCTCGATGGCGTATTTAACCGCCTTACCCACCGCTTCATAAGCGACCCTGAACGGTACACCTTTGCGCACCAAATACTCAGCGGCATCTGTAGCATCAGCATAACTATGATAGATAGCATCATGCATTCGATCTTTATTGGCAGTGATATGTTCAAGAAACTCTTTAGTGATGCGAAGACATATTTGCACCGTATCGTTCGCTTGGAATAACATTTCTTTATCTTCTTGCAGGTCTTTGTTGTAAGCCAGTGGCAGACCCTTAAGCGTCACTAATAAAGCTTGCAAAGCTCCGATCACGCGTCCAGTTTTGCCGCGCACTAATTCTGGGATATCTGGATTTTTTTTCTGTGGCATCATGCTGCTGCCAGTGGCGTAAGCATCTGCAATCTCTATAAAACCAAATTCTTTAGTGCTCCACAAAATCATCTCTTCAGCTAACTGAGAAAGGTGAACCATAATCATAGAGATCACAAACTCATACTCGGCAACGTAGTCTCTGTCTGACACCGCATCTAAACTATTCTCAGTTGCCCTGTCGAAACCTAATTCGCGCGTAGTGCTTTCTCTATCTATAGGACAGCTAGTACCTGAAAGCGCTCCGGAGCCTAGTGGATTAACATTCATGCGCTTAAGCGCGTCCTTGAGTCGTGATGCGTCGCGGCTAAGTTTGGCTTCGTGCGCTAACCAATAATGTCCAAGTGATATTGGCTGAGCATGCTGAAGATGAGTGTAACCAGGCAGCAAGCAATTAAGATCATCATTGGCTTTTTTAATTAGGGTATTTCTAAGTTCATTAACTAGATTTTTTGTGTTTTTAATTTCATCTCTAAGCCATAATCTAAGATCAACAGCGACTTGATCATTACGACTGCGCGCGCTGTGCAGCTTGCGTCCAGCATCACCGATCAATTCTGTGAGCCTGCGCTCAATAGCCATATGTATGTCTTCGTCTTTAAGGCGCGCACTAACCCAAGCTTGAGTATCTGCTGATATTTCATCTTGAATAATATTAAGTCCGCGTTTGATCTCTTCGTAATCTTCTTTAGTGATGATCTTAACTTCGCTAAGCATCTTGGCGTGAGCTAGGCTGCCTTGAATATCGTGCTTGTAGAGTCTATAGTCAAAACCGATACTAGCGTTGAATTCTTCTAAGAGCTTGGCAGCACTTGCACTGAAACTGGCGCCCCAGAGTTTGGTATTTTCGGTGTCGGATTTGGAGGTCATATTATCTTAGTATTGTAGTGGTTTAGATGCTGCACTCGTGGCAGAGAGCGTAAAAACGAGCCGTCGGGCTCATTTTTGCTTTCATTAGCAATTCTAGCAGCATTGATCCTTTGTATTGGATAACAGGGGTGTTGGAGGATGATATGTTCTTAGATAATGTACTTAATTATATAAAAGTCCCATTAGCTAAGGCTGGTGATTGGCTTGATTTCTTAGAAAAGGACCTAGAGGCTAATGATCTTAGAAGTCATGATGCTCGGGAGAAAGCTAGGTTCGAAATTGCTGAAAAGAAAGCCAAAGAAGAGAGTAAGCTGTGGGATTTACTTGCTGCTTCAAGTTTGAGTCCAGGACCACTTCTTGCTTTATTTAAGAGAAGGGGTATGTCTCTTGATAAACTTCCTCCTGTTTTGGCTGGTTTATATATGGACTCAGTAAATGCTGAAGCACATAATATGTCTTTAGCTGAGAAGAAGAAATATAGTTCTCAATTACCAGGTTTTAGTGTTTCTACCAATGAGCATGAGAAGCTGCTTACTGGGCTAGGTTTAAGTATTGATGATAGTAGTCATAATATTGGGCATTTAAAAGATCTTCTAGTTCAGAAACGTAATTCTATTGTACTTTCTTAATCCACTCTTAACCTAAGCTCAGTACCATAGGGCATGCACACTGGTATCTCTAACCAGATGAAACCCAATATGGAACTGGCTCAGGTCTCAGGACCTAAGGCTGCCAAAGATTCAGCGCCCGTTGCCGATAAGCCAAGTGCTCCAGCTAAGACTGATAGTTTTAAAAAGCATCAGTATGAGTTTTTTAAAGATGATATTTACGCGCGTGAGTTTGTGTTCTACGATCCGACTACTGGACAAGCAACTTTTTGTAAAACTAAAGAAGAGATGGAAGAGCGTCAAAATGAACTATTAGATAGGCGTAAGGCTGATTTAATGCTATCTAGTGCTGGTGATCCAGCTTCTTTGATAGCTATGCAAAACAGTATTCGTTCACAAAAATTACAATTAGGACTTAAGGAAGAGTATCGCAGTCTAGAAGAAGATAAGGCAGCGGTTCTCAATGCTGCTAGATCTCAAGCTGGCTCTATGTCTGTCGCTGAGCTTAAGTTGCTTGCTCATAGTTATCCAGAATTGAATGCTATTGCAGACGAGAGAATTGCTCAGGCTAGAGTACGTGGTATCTCACCTGAAGTCATAGCTAATATGAAAGTCTCTGAGATAGATGAATTGGCTAAGCAGAAGCTGGCAGCGCCTAAGCCTACTATAGTTTAATCAATCTGAGCTCTTTGTAATTTACCAGAATAATCTATAGAAATAGTTTTGTATTGAGTGTAGCTATCTAGTGCTGCTACCCCACCTTCACGGCTACCATTACCAGTAGATTTCCAACCACCGAAAAGACTAGCGCCACCACACTCGGCACCAATAGTAGGAGCGTTGATATATACTAAACCACTCTCAAAACTAGAGGCAGCTTGCATAGCAAGATTAATATCGCGAGTATAAATAGAACTAGAGAGTCCGTAATCTGTAGAGTTAGCTATCTCAAGAGCTTTAGTTAAGCTAGCTTCTCTTGTAGCTTCATTGATTTCAATTACAGAAAGCACTGGTCCGAAAACCTCTGTGCGCGCTATGCGCATCTCGGGCTTGATGCGCAGTATGGTTGGTGCGTAGAAATATCCAGTACCTTTATCATCACCAGCATCCATAATGCGCCCACCGCAAATCACTTCAGCACCTTCTTTAATAGCTTCTTGCACAAGACTGTCTATGCGAGCTAATTGTTTAGCGCTGATAATTGGTGCGTAAGATTTACTTGGTTTATCAGTATAGAGTTTAGAAGCTTGTGCTTTAAGATTTTCTATCACTGTTTTAGACACTTTAGAATCGATAATTAACCTGCTAGTACTAGTACAACGCTGCCCGGCAGTACCATAGGCACCCCAGACTAAACCGTTAGCCACAAGTTCAGTATCGGCATCATCAAGAACTATAGCGGCGTTTTTGCCACCTAATTCTAATGCGCATTTTTTAAAATTCGCTGCTGCTACAGTTGCTATCTCTCTGCCGGTTTCTGTAGATCCGGTTATAGATACGATTTTGGTTTGTGCTGCGCGCACTAGATAGCTACCAACATCACCAGCACCCATAGCTATTTGCGCTACACCTTCTGGTAGACCAGTCTCATTAAGAATATCTACTAATAATTTGCCGCTCATAGGTGCAAGCTCGGAAGGCTTAAGAATAAAAGTATTGCCTGTAACTAAGGCTGGAGCAGCCTTCCAGCTCGGTACTGCTGCTGGAAAATTCCATGCTGTGATAAATACCGCTGGTCCAATCGGTTCGCGCACAGTAATTATAGATTTAGAAGGCATTTCAGATTGTCCGGTCATACCGTAGATACGACGACCTTCACCAGCGAAGAATTCGAAGGTATCTATTACTTCTTGAATCTCACCTTCTGCTTCTTCTAAAGATTTGCCGTTCTCGCGATGAAGTATTAGAGACAATTCTGCTTTACGGGCTCTATAAATATTAGCGGCTTTAAGCAGATACTCGGCTCTCTTGGGCGCTGGGACTAGTTTCCAGCTTTTGAATGCTTTCTCTGATTTAAGCAATATAGTATCTAGTTCAGCTGTTGACGTCACCAAGTGTTCTGAAACTATTTCAGAATTCTTAGCTGGGTTGCGGTTAATAATTTTATTTGGCATGGGTATCTATAGCCGCTCTAATAATCTCTAGACCTTTATATAGATCAGCCTCACTTACAGTTAGATCCGTAGCTAATCTAATTGTGTTGCCGTAAGTACCGCAACCTAAGAGTAATAATTTATTATCGAAACATTGTTTTTTAACAGCATTAACTATGTCAGCAGACGCTAGTTCTATACCGATCATTAAGCCTATACCTCTAAGACGTACTATTGATGAGGATTTAGAAGCTTTGCGTGAATCAGAGTTAGGATAGTGTTTAGTGAAGAAATCGAACACTTGTTTAGATCTAGTATCTACGTTCTCTAGTATTTTATCGCGCTGAATAATTTCTATAAGTTTAAGTGCGGCTCTGCATGATACTGGATTACCACCGAAAGTGCTGCCGTGAGATCCTGGTGGCATTAATGCCATTAATTCTTTAC
>CAZQXM010000065.1:0-8892 GCA_964597205.1 uncultured Gammaproteobacteria bacterium | reverse complement strand
GCTAAAGCTAATGGCTCAACAAGATTCTGCATGGGCGCAGCTTGGCGCTCAGCTCCGCAAGGTGCACAGTTCGATCAAGTAGTGAGTGTCGTTTCTAAGGTGCGCGATATGGGACTTGAGCCCTGCGTTACTCTCGGCATGCTCTCTAAAGAGCAAGCACTAAGACTAAAAGATGCTGGCTTGCATAGTTACAACCATAATATAGATACTTCTCCAGAATACTATGCTGAGATCATAAGCACCCGCAAATTTGAAGATCGCATCGAAACTATAACTAACGTACAGGAAGCGGGCATAGAAGTTTGCTGTGGTGGCATTCTAGGTTTAGGCGAGACTCATGCTGATCGTATAAGTTTCCTCGAGGTACTCGCTAATATGGACCCTCAGCCAAGCTCAGTACCTATCAATGTTCTAGTGCCTATAGAAGGCACTCCGCAGTATGAGCGCTTGCAAGAACAGCATAAAGCTCTAATCCAAGCTCAAGGCATAACTGAAGCTGATAACGTGGCTAAATTCATGTCCACTAAAATGCAAGACATAGAATTTCTTATCGACAAGTTCGAGCTTGTGCGTAGTATCGCAACCGCACGCATATTAATCCCAGCAGCGCGCGTAAGATTATCAGCTGGCAGGTTATCCATGAGCGAAGAGTTGCAAGCACTATGCTTCGTCGCTGGTGCTAACAGTATTCACACTGGCGCTAAGCTGCTAACTACCTCTAATCCTGGTGATACAGCAGATCATAGTTTAGTAGAGAAGCTAGGGATGAAAATACTTAACTAATGAATCAAGCTTCTCAAATTTATGTTCTAGCCGGCGGCTTCTCTGGCGAGCGTGAAGTTTCTTTACGCTCAGGCAAGAATGTTCACGCTGCCTTATTAAGACTAGGCTATAAGCAAGCTCAGTTATTCGAGATTAACGACGCTAGCTCGCTTAAAGAATTAGCCGAACTAAAAATCGCAGGCAAGATAGACGCAGCGATATTAATGACTCACGGCAACTACGGAGAAGATGGTTGCCTGCAAGGATATATGGAATTACTCAAGATCCCTTATTCAGGATCTAAAGTTATGGCTAGTGCTGTGGGTATGAATAAAATTCAAACCAAAGCTGTACTTAAAGCCTCATCACTACCGGTTTTAGCTTCAGCTAAATTAAGCGAGTTCAAAAACAAAACAGCAGCAAGCCAGTTAGTTCTAAGCCAAGGCAAAAGCCACGGTTATATAGCGAAACCTATCAATGATGGTTCTAGTGTTGGCATAGTTAAAGTCAACAGTGAAGAAGAGTTACTAAAACTAGCAAGCAATGATAAGGCCAGTAAATATTTTGTAGAACCTTTTATTAAAGGCACAGAAGTAACTACTAGTATTATTCCAGCGCAAGCAGGCTTGCAGAACTCACACGCTGGCGGCGACCTAGCGTCTCTACCAATATTAGAACTAAGACCTAAAAAAGAATTCTACGACTATGAAGCTAAATACACCCCGGGCATGACCGAGTTCGTGCTGCCAGCAGAGATAGATGCTGAATTAACTACTCAAGTACATAATTACGCTCTTGCTGCCTATAGAGCTGTTGGTTGCTCTGGTTTTGCGCGCGTAGATTTTATTATCGAGATGCCATCACGCCAGCCGTATATTCTTGAGGTCAACACTCTACCGGGTATGACAGATACTAGTGATCTACCGGCACAAGCTAAAGCAGCTGGAATTAGTTACGATCAGCTGGTTTCTATACTTGCAAAAAGCATTCTGTAACAAGATCCTTCGCTTCGCTCAGGATGACAGTTTATTATCAATCTTCGGCTCCGTCCCATTTAAGAGTCGCTGAATATTAGCTCTATGTTTAATTAGAACTATATAGATAGTAGTGAAGATACCATAACTAATCACTGGCAGACTTTCGCCGAATAACCATAACCACAGCGACACAAGAGGTATACAAACTATAGAGCCTAATGAACTATAACGGCTAATTAATACAGTAGAAGTCCAAATAGCGATGGTAATTAAAGCTGCTAGCCAGTTAAGTGCAAGCAGAACCCCGAAACCAGTAGCTGAAGACTTACCACCTTTAAAACCGATAAATATACTTTTACTGTGACCGATAATCGGCACAAAAGTTAAGAGTAATAGGTACCACTCAGAATAACCACTTAACGGCAAAAAATAATTCTTAGCGTAATAAACTGGAGCGAAACCTTTAAAAGCATCTAAAGCAAGCACTAATGCCGCCTGCCATTTACCAATAGCTCTTAGCACGTTAGTAGCACCAATGCTACCACTGCCGATCTTAGTGAGATCCTTACCATAAGCCAGTCCTAGCCAATAGCCAAAAGGCATAGAGCCTAATATATAAGTAGCGATAAACAAGAGAATTAAATTCATACTTTAGCCTCTAGATTTTCAATGGTTTTAATTATCATTTGATAGTAGTCTCGCGCCCTAGTACTGTGAGGGTCTGTATCAAGAGCTTTAGCAAACTTCTGTTTGCAGATTTGGTAGCGATCATAAATCGGCAAACTAAGATTCTTCAGTGTAGTAATACCAGAGCCAAGGTAAGCTTCCGAAAGAAGTTTCTGGGCGGCTTCACTGCCGCTATAACCTTCAAGCAGCTCTATAGCTTCTTCATACTTGTGCGCTTCGATAAAACTTTTGGCATCAACTAAACGCTTATCAAACAATGCACAGGAACAGAGTCCAAAACTGATAAGAATAGCTAGTAAATAGTTCACAAACTCATTATAATACGTAGAATGAAGAGGCTATCAAGCGTTATATCAATAGCCATACTCGCCCTGCTCTATCTAGCTGCCATTTTTGCTGATTATATAGCCCCCTATAGCCCGCTTGAGCAGAATCCAGAAGCTGGCTATGCGGCACCAACTCATATTTACTGGAGTTTCAAAGGTCCTTATATCTATAGAGAAGTTTATAAACTCAATCCTCTAACATTTAAAAAAGATAGTTATGAGATTAAAAAACATAAATATCCTCTTAGCTTTTTAAGTCATGGGAAACTTATTTCAGTTGATAACTCTAATCAAATCAAAAAAGCTTACCTATATATTCTTGGCACCGATCAACTCGGCAGAGATTTACTATCAAGATTAATTCACGGCTCTAGACCATCTCTTAGTATAGGTTTCTTAGGTTTACTGATTGCTTTTCCTATTGCAATTGTTTATGGTGGTATTTCTGGTTTCGCTGGTGGCTTTATCGACAATATTATGATGCGCATCGCTGAAGCGATAATGAGCCTGCCTGGGCTCTATCTATTAATTATTCTCTCTGCCATACTACCAGCGAGCCTTAGTAATACTCAGCGTTTCGTAATGATAACTATTATTCTCTCCTTCATCTCCTGGGCTGGACTTAGCCGTATTATTCGCGGACAGATACTTAGCCTCAAATCTAAAGACTTCGTATTAGCAGCTCAATCTATAGGCAAAAAACCTTTAGCGATAATTATGCAGAACCTAATTCCGCATACAGCAAGCTTCCTGATAGTTGCCGCTACTCTTGCTATTCCAGGTTATATCGTTGGCGAATCAGCTCTAAGCTTCCTCGGGCTTGGTATCAATCAACCTGATCCTAGTTGGGGAAATATTCTTGCCGAAGGCAAGGAGCTCAGTAATATAGTTACTAGACCTTGGTTAATCTGGACGCCAGCATTATTAATTTTCGCATCAGTTTTGAGTTTTAATTTAATTGGCGATGAGCTTAGAGATAAATTCGATCCGCACAGTTAAACTGTTTTTTGCCCAGTGAGATCCCGCAATAGAACCTTGAACGCCCCTCGCTGTTTCATATGCCTAATAAAACTATTACGAATTATCGATGGTGAGACTTTTTTCATCAGCCCTGCGCGCGCTGCAGCATGTCTAATCAATCTAAATATCTCACGCTCAGAAACCCCTTCACCACTAGGTTTACCGGCTGCGAAGAATAATTTATGACTAGTTTGCAAATCATACTGAGCTCTGTAAGCTTCGATATCATTTTTAAGCCTTTTATTAAAAGGTACCACGCGCTCTTTATATTTAGCTGAGCGAGCGATGGTAATTAATTGGTTATCAAGATCTATATCAGCAAGAGTTAATAGAACCAGTTCAGCCACCCTAATACCAGTAGCGTAAATAAGCTCAAGAACTATTTTAGTGCGTAAATTATGCTCAGGGTAATCCAGCAACTGTTGCATTTCTTCTTCGCTTAGAGTTGCTGGGACTTTATTACGAAACTGTCCATCACGCTCAATCTGAAGAAAAGGATCACGTTCAACTTGATTAGTCTTACGCAGCCAAGTCCAAAATCCATGCAGGGCAGTTAATTTACGATTAACGGTAGCAGCACTCTTAGCTTGCTTCTCTATCCAAGATCTGAATTCTTGAATAGTACTCGCTTCAAGCTTAGATATATCGAAATCTTGCCACTTAAGTTCTTGCTTAATAAATCCATCAAAATCCAAGAGATCACATTTATATAAACGCAGAGAATTAAAGCTCAAATGCCGCTCAAGCTCTAAATAGTTTAGGTATTCTGCTATTATCTCCACTTGATAAGATTTTATCGCATATGAGTAAATCAAGCACGAAAGTTTATGCAATAGTACCAGCTGGTGGTATCGGCAAGCGCATGAACAGTAAGCAACCTAAACAATTTCTCACCTTAGCTGGTGAACCGAT
This sequence comes from uncultured Gammaproteobacteria bacterium, assembly GCA_964597205.1. Taxonomy (GTDB): domain Bacteria; phylum Cyanobacteriota; class Vampirovibrionia; order LMEP-6097; family LMEP-6097; genus CAYUFH01. Next base: position 4,208 of record CAZQXM010000065.1, on the reverse strand, counting down.
ACTTTCCATCACTCTAAGAGCCTTGGCTAGTTCAAAATACATAACTAAATTTATAATCCCAAGTATCGATATTGTTTATACACGCAAAATTATTGCTAGCTACTGCCCTGATATAGATGTTGAAATCATTAAAGGTGGCAAGACTAGGCAAGACAGTATTTATAACGCTATAGAGTTTCTTAAAGACGATCTTCCAGATTTAATTCTTATACATGATGCCGTTCGCGCCTTAGTACAAGAAGAAACCGTAAGCGAAGTAATAGAAGCCGCTTTAAAATACGGCAGCGCTACTGCTGCTTGTCCGGTGAGTGACACTCTTAAACTTGGTTACTACGATGAAAAAACCGACACTAATTTTATTCGCAAAAATGTCTCGCGCGATCTAATGTGGTCAGCCCAAACCCCACAAGTATTCAAGACTGAACTTCTAATTAGAGCTTACGAGCAAGCCAACGCTGATAAATTTACTGGCACTGACTCAACCGGGCTACTAGAAAGGATTAAAGAAGCCGTGGCTTTAGTAGAAAGCCCCAATAGTAATATTAAAATCACCACTCCAGAGGATCTTAAAATAGCAGAGACCTACCTCAAGCGTGCGAAAAATGCACCTGAAATATCGGCACAAAGCCTGGTATAGTAGCTCCATCGATGATCTGCCCTACTTGCTTGCGCACCGTTTCTTTAAAAGCGGTTTGCATAGGATGATCTCTTAATCCAGAACAAGCTTCTCGAGAAAAAGATCCAGCCCATTTATCATTCTGCACATCTTCAGCACCTAGATTTTTAGCAGCTAAGATACTCGCTTCATTCATCTCATCGTGCATAATTTCAACACTATCATCCAATTTCAGAACCGCCATTCCCGTAGTTTTATTAGTACCATCTTTAATAGTTACAGTCCAAGCAACAGCACCATCATCAAAACGTTCAACCGAGTTATAAGCTTTACCACTACCTTTAACGCCAAGATGCGCTAGCTGTCTGATACTTGCAGATTTATCGAGCATAGACTCATTAATAACTATTGGTGCACCTTCATCAAAAGTACAATGCTTAACAGCAGTAACAGTCGTTAAATCTTCAGCTAAATCTACAACTTGCACGAAAATAGTAACTCCAGTTTTTTTATATGGATAAGCGATAATTAATTGCCGAGTTTTTTCTATCTTCTTAACCCAAATATCAAACTCATGTTTATCAGGATTAGGTATACCTAACATTTGATTAAAAGCAAATTTACTTAAATGAGCATATTGTGCATGTACTCTTGCCATTCTTTCTTTAGTGAAAGGCACCACTAAATGCTTATAACCATTCTGCTCTAGACTCACAACATCATTCAATCTAGAATAAGCTTCGAGTGATTTAGATTCAACTATCTCCAGGCTTTGCCTAAAATCCAAAGGGCTATTATGCTGCGGATAAGAACCTGCTCTATGTTCAACATCCGGAGCAGCTATACGCACCGGTCTAGCCTTACCCCTACCAATCATCATTACAGTTTCTTGAAAATTCTCAGGATCGAGCATTTTTGCGCTCTTACTACTGTTCTTATAAGCAAAAGCACCACCAACATAATTATGTCGATGTTCAAGCTTGACATCATTTAAATTGGGTTTAATTTCGTCGTCTTCAAGCATCTATATAGAGTTTATACCACTCTTGCTAAATATCAAAAATAGGCACTAAGCCAGGCACCGCAGCACCATCAACAATTTGATAGACCTGTTTGCGAATACTATCTTTATACTCTCGGCGCAATATATATTTATCATCGTACTCTGGTTTAGCCGCTTCCTCATCATAAGCGCCAGTCCACCTACCAGTACTTGCATCTATACCTTCGGCACCAAGATTTCTAGCCGCAACATGATGCAATGGCGTTTCAAGATTTTTAAGAATAATGATTTGTCCATCTTCTTTAAGTATGGCTGAGGCGCTATTAGCTTCTGCTGTTTGTTCAGTAATAGTCCAAGCGATAGAACCATCATCAAAGCGCTCAACAGAATTTAGATACTGACTAGTACCACCCCAATCACCAACGTGAGCAATCTGTCTAAGCTTCCCGAACTGATCCAACCTAGCCTCATTAACCACTATAGGTTCACCAGCATCAAAAACTATATGCTTAAGATTCACAATATTATCAACGTGATCCCTTTGGATAACTTGCACGAACTGCAAAACTTTCAAATTAGGATTAAAGACCGCTACTGCAGTCTCAGTCAAGGATCTAGATATAGATTCGTTGGTATCCTTGGTTTTACGCACATAGACATCGTAATCACGCTGCTTTGGATCATAGACACAAATCATCTGCTTAAAAGCTTCAAGACTCATATGTGAGAATTGTTTTGCTACTTGCATTAAGCGCTTCTGCGTCATTGGCGCCAGACGCTTAGTAAAACCTCTAAGCTCCAAGTCTTCAGGTCTAAGCATCCCTTGGTACTCAGAAAAACAAACAGATTCAAGCTGTTCAATATTTTGAGTAAAACAACCACTACTATTATGCTGCGGATAACTACCAGCTCTAAGATCAGTATCCTTAAGCATCAACTCAACACTACGAGCTCTACCGGGAGTGTTGTAAATAATTTTATTCTGGGAGTTTTTGCCATTAATGGAATTTTTAACAGCTAAATTCTTAGGTTTAGAACGAGGACTTAAATAATTAAAACTATGCTCTAATCTAACTTCACGCGCAGCGCTATCTAAAGCTGTTTTTGCAGCCGTGGCAGTATCAACAATAGTGGGGTTTGTTACCACTTACATAACCATGAAACCTGGTTTAGGTTAAGAATGCGTTAAGGACCGTCATCCTGAGCGAAGCAAAGGATCCATCAGCTTAGCGCAAGCATTTCCTGGTCATAGACAGTCTTCTCTAAGAGCAACTTACCTAAAGCTTCCTTAGTTTCAGCCACTTTATCCGGCGAAGCATTCTTCACGAAATTCTCAGAACTTAGGCGCTGTTCAAGACCTTTAATGTCTTTAAGCAAACTAACAATCTTGCGATCTACATTCTCGCGAAGTTTAGCTAGATCCACAAGTCCAGCAAGTGGGATTTGGATTTTAGCGTTGCCAACGACTATAGTGCTAGCTGGTTTAGGAACTACTTCATTAGCAAATTTGATCTGCGCAACTTTAGCTATAGATTTAATATAGCTTTCTGACTTCTCTATACTGCCTCGCTCAAAATCACCAGCCTCAATAACAAGTTCAATCTGATTAGACCAAGAAATGCCTAAAGTCTGACGTGCGTTACGCAGAGCAGAAATTACTTGAGTAACATAGTCTAGCTGGCGAGCAGATAATATATTATTCTCAGCGGATAACAACTTATCCATTTCAGAGTCAACACTAGGGTATTTAGCAAAACTAATACTGGATTGCCTTTCGGCAGCTAGCTCAGGGCGGATAATATTGTTATCCACGCCATACTTAACGCGCAAATCCTGCCAGATCTCTTCAGTAATGCAAGGCATTATTGGATGCAACAATCTAAGCGACGCCTCTAATATATAGTAGAGAATTTGTTTTTGCTCGGCGCTAGTATCTATTTTAGAGAACTCAATATACCAATCGCAAAAACTAAACCAAATAAAGTCATAGATCTTAGACTGCACCGCACCTAGATCGTAGTTAGCATAATCAGTCTCTAAGGATTTTAGAAGCCCATTGAATTTAGATAGTATCCAAATATCTGGAACTCTAAGATTAAATAACTTATTTATTGGTTCTGGCTTAAACCCATCACCAAGCTGCATTGTCACGAACCTAGCCGCGTTAAAAAGCTTATTAGCAAACTTACGATACTGCTCAAGAGTATCTGAGCTCCATTTCTTAGTAGTTTTATCCTGCTGCCCAGGAAATCTTACATCCTGCGGACCCAGCACCCCAACACTGGCGTACCACATACGACTAGCATCAGCTCCATAGGCGTCAACTAAATCTAGTGGATCTATAGCATTGCCCTTAGATTTACTCATGCGCTTACCATCTGGAGTTTGCACCACAGGGTGTATCAGCACATGCTTAAAGGGCTCAACATGCTCGAAGTATTCGCTAGAGTAAATCATGCGCGACACCCAAAGATTAATAATCTCGCGCGCAGTAGCCAAGATAGATGTCGGATAAAAATGCTCGAAGACTTTAGCATCGTCTTGCATAGTTACAAACGGCCATAGAGCACTACTAAACCAAGTATCTAG
>CAZQXM010000064.1:2355-8895 GCA_964597205.1 uncultured Gammaproteobacteria bacterium | reverse complement strand
ATTGCGAGCAGTTCGCTTAGCTCACTACAGGCTGCGCGAAGAAGTAATCTATTGGGTGGTAGCATGGAGATCCTTCGCTGCGCTCAGGATGACAGTTTGCTAGAATATGATTAGTGCAGATACCTTTACTGAACTTAAAAAAGCAACACGCCGAATTGCAGAGCGAAATAGAGACTGCAGTTATAGATGTTCTGCGTGGTGGACATTATGTATTAGGTCCTAATGTTGATGCCTTCGAGGCGGAGTCAGCGAAGTTTCTCGGAGCTAAACATGCAATTAGCTGTGCTAATGGTTCTGATGCTTTGTATTTGGCGTTAATGGCGCTTGGGGTGAAGGCTGGTGACGAGGTGCTGACTACGCCGTTTACTTATATGGCAACTGGCGGAGCGATTAGTCAGATCGGTGCGGTGCCTGTGTTCGTAGATATAGATGCGCGCAGTTATAATATTGACCCTAAACTTATTGAAAATAGCATCACTGATAAAACCCGCGCAATTATTGTGGTGCATTTATATGGTCAGTGCTGCAATATGGATGCGGTAATGAAAATTGCTGAGAAGCATGGACTTAAAGTGATAGAAGATGCAGCGCAGGCTTTTGGTTCGACCATGATGTATCAAGGTGCGAAACGCAGAGCTGGGACTATCGGTGATATTGGTACTTATAGTTTTTATCCAACTAAGAATCTATCTGCCGCTGGTGATGCGGGTTTGATGGTTACTAACTCTGATGAGCTTAACGCGATCTTGCGTAAAGTTCGCGTGCATGGAACTTACAAGCGCTATCATCATGATTCGCTTGGTGTAAACAGTAGGTTAGATGAGCTGCAAGCAGCGATATTGCGCATCAAACTTAAACACATCGATAACTGGAATAATCATCGCCGGACTATAGCTGGTATTTATAATAAAACTGTCGCTGAGATTAATGAAGCAGCTGGTTCTGTGGTGATAGAAGCGCCGTGGGAAGAGGCTTTCAGCTTGGCTGTTAGCGGGCATAGTTATCATCAATATACTTTACGTTTGCTTAAAGGTGATCGTGAGGCTTTGCGCAGCGAGCTAGCAGCGAAAGGTATTCCGACAGAAATATATTATCCGCTGCCATTACATATGCAACCGGTTTATCATCATCTAGGATATAAGCCAGGTGATTGCCCAGTGGCACAAGCGGTGGCTGAGTCTATAATCTGTTTACCTATATATGCTGAGCTGGAGCTAGATGAAGCGAAGAGAGTGGCGGCGGGCTTGCAGCAAAGTTTGCGAATATTTAAGTCTTCGGTATAACTTTGATATGAAGAGCTTTGAGAAGCTCTGTGATGAGAGGCTCCACTACTGTTGAGAATTTTGGCAATCTTGTACCTGCTGATTCTATGGTTATAGGAGTACCAGAGAGTTCTTCAATAGTTGCTCCTTTACTAGCAAGGGCTAAATAGATTAAATCTTTAATGCCTTGTAGCCTCGATCGACTGATTTCTTGAGAACCTTTATCACAGACCAGTTCTTTAAGCCATCTTTGAATTTTGCGAACAAGATGGTGATCAAGAGTAAATATGCCTTTAGTCTTATCGAATAGATCACAGAAGATTAGTTTTAAGCTGCTTGCATCTACTACATTGATACCTTTGGTTCTTGAGCTAATTAGTTGATTAAACCAATTAGCAAAATGTTGATTTAGAGGATTTGTTGATGAGAATAAATTATCTAATGTAATTTGATTGTTAGTTAGCGAGGCTCTTTTAAGATCGTCTGCAAACAGAGCAGCTGCCGCAGGTGTGACGGCTGCGAGTCTTGAATTTAAGGCAGAACCTAATGAGTCTGATTTAGGTTCTGTTCTTAATATGGCTCTGATATTATCAAGCTCACGGCTAATCCTTGCAATAATTGCTGACATGGGTTAGATAATAGCAATTTCGATAGCTAAAAACTAGTTCTTATAATATTATTATAATTAAAGCTGCTTCAACACTGCCGTCTCATTACAATCATCCTTAAACGGGCAAATCACGCACTCTTTAAAGACTTTCTCGGGCAGGGTTTTAATGTCAATAACTTGGTAGTTTATGCGCTTGAAAAATTCTACTTGATAGGTAAGCGCGAACATACGCTCTATACCTAGCTCGCGCGCCTCCTCTTCGCAATCTTCCACCATTAACCTGCCGTAGCCTTGACCTTGGTATTCTGGTCTGACAGCCAGGCTCTTCACTTCAGCGAGGGTTGGCGTAAAAATATCTAAGTGCGAGCAGGCTAGTACTTGCGGTTCATCAGCGTTACGGCGATCCACCAGTAACCTAAAATCGCGAGTTCTTTGATAGAGCTCATCGTAAGTTTTAGGCAGCATTTCTTTACGCTCAGCGTAGTGATTAATCAGATCATAGAGCTGCGCGTAGGTATCTTGCGAGGGGAGCTCGAGGACTAGGTTATCAGTGATAGTGCGGCGCAGGGACATTTAAGGTGCTAGTAATACCAAGGATACGCTGAATACACGAATTTAACTTTAGGTGATTTATAACGCTGACGCAGTTTAGCTCGCGCAGAAGCACTAAGGAAATTGTTATTTAATTTTATGCGTAACTTATTGCTCAATTTAGCAAGCCTAATATCAAAATCATCAGCTCCTGCAATTGAGTTATAACTAAAATCTAGAGAACTTAGAGACTCTGGTATATGCATCTTAGGTACCGTAGAAATATAGTTATAGGAAAGATCCAAATTATATAAAGAACTTGGTGGTTTCAATAAATTAGCAAGTTTAGTTAGTGAATTATGCGACAGATTTATCCTTGAGATTGTATTGGGGAAGAGAGTACCATCAATAGAACTTAGTTCATTAAATGAAAGATCGAGCTCAAGTAAAGAAATCGGCAATGATAGTGTGGCTATTGAAGCGATCTTGTTATCAGCTAAATCAAGTGTATGTAAATATTTAGGTAGTACTAGGTTGTCTATAGAAGAAATTTCATTCGATGAAAGATATAGACTGTCTAAGCTTGTATTTAAAGTTAATCCATTGGTAGAACTGAGCGAATTATGACTTAGGTTTAAGGAATATAGATTATCTGGTAGAACCAGCTCACCAAGGTTGGTTATGCTGTTATAGGATAGATCTAAACTGCTAAGCGTGCTTGGCCAATTGATATTAGCTACTGAGCTGATGTCATTATCTGAGAGAATGAGATAACTGATTGTTGTTGGCAGAATCATACCCGAGAGTGAGCTAATAGAGTTGCTTCCAAGGTCAAGGGTCGAAAGCTTGCTAAAAGAGCTTAGATTGCCTACTGAACTAATCAAGTTGCCATATAGTCTTAGATAAGTCAAAGAAGTTGAGGGACTTAGGCTGGGAATAGAAGTCAGTTGATTGTAGCTGAGATCTAGATTGTCTAGAGAACTTGGTAAAACAAAACCATCTAAAGAGCTAATTTCATTATAGGCAGCAGATAAATAAGTCACAGTGCTTGGTAATACTAAAGTAGCCAAGGAAGTTAAATTGTTGCCATCTAGGTATACGTAAGAGCAGTTAGTTAAATCAAGACTAGCTAAGTCGCTATCGTTTAAACCTTTATAGCTAGAATCACAATCAGCTCCAACAACAGGCTCTGCATTTCTGGCAGCATGAACTTGCGTTGAAACAGTACAGCTAAGAACTGTAACTAGGCATAATAGGTATTTTTTAAGCATAGGGTAATTCTACACTGCACTCGATATGGTGGTGGATGAGACTCATAGAGCTGCTCGTAGGTATCTTGCGAGGGCAGCTCTATGACTAGGTTATCGGTTTTTTCTTCCTCCGTGTTTTGGAGGTGCTAAGGCAAGACGTTTAGCAGTAGAAGGGTACTTCTCGCTAGGTGCATTATCGTCACTCTTGATTGACGGAAGAAATAAGCCTCTAGATCTTGGCGCATAGTTTTTATAATAAGTAACCCCTGATGGGGGGCAGCCAGCACTAAGGTGTTTGGTATTAACCTGTACGACATCATAAAGCCCACGCCCACTTTTTGGGCCAGAAACACTTAAGGATGTACCCCAATTAACAGGCATAATGAAGATATTAGCACGTCTTATCTGATGATGTGATGCCATAAAAAAGCCCCTGTAAAACAGAGGCTTAGCAGAATCGACACCGACGTGTCGATTCTGCGCTTTCAATCACGAGTGCAGAATCTTAATTATGCGTCTCTAAATATTTATACTAATTGCAACAACGCCAACGGCGCATTATCACCGCGTCTGTTACCCACTTTAACTATGCGAGTGAAACCAGATTGACGATCTTTATAACGCTCAGCAACAGTTGTGAACAACTCTTTAACTGTGTCTTTATCGTAGATAAAAGCAGCAGCTTGACGAAGAGCATGCAGACCACCGCGCTTAGCTAAAGTAATCAGTTTCTCTACTTCAGGTGCCGCCGCTTTAGCGTTAGCAAAAGTAGTATTGATTTCTTTATCGCGAATAATACAAGTAGTAAGGGCTCTTAGAGCAGCTTTACGCTGATCGGCAGGTCTATTCATCCTGTTCTTTTTACAACGGTGTCTCATTTAGATTGCACTCCTCTCACGGCTGGTTCTAAGGTTGTAACCCATAGTTTCCAACTTATCAAGAACCTCTTCTGCTGATTTCTTACCGAAATTCTTGATGTTCATCAAGTCTAAATCACTAAGTTGTAACAAATCACCAAGTGAATTGATGTTTGCACGCTTCAAGCAGTTATATGAACGAACTGAAAGCTCAAGCTCTTCAACACTAACGCTATGCGCTCTGTCTTCTTCTTTCTCTTCAGTTGTTTTGCGTTCTTCAACAGTTTTGATAATGCCTATTTTTTGACCAGTGTATTCAACTAATGGATTCATTAGTTCGATTAATTGAGCTGCAGCTTGACCAACAGCATCACTAATACTTACTGAACCGTTAGACCAAATATCAACGATAAGTTTGTCGTATTTCTCAGAGTTACCAGCAACACTTACTGGATCAACTACGTAAGCTACGTTCTTCATTGGCATGAATACTGAGTCTATAGGTATAACATCCACTGATTGACTAAGTTCATGCTCATCAGCTGGTACATAGCCGTAACCTTTAGCTACACTGATCTCAACATTCAAGTTAGTACCAGCAGCTATATTAGCTATTTCTAGATCTTTATTGATGATCTCAACATCGCTTGGGCACTGGATATCAGCCGCTGTTACAACTGCTGGACCTTGTGCTTTTAAGACTAGAGTACGAGACTCATCTCCGTGCATTTTAACTACTAAAGCTTTGAGGTTAAGAATGATGTTAAGCACATCTTCTGAACAGCCTTTGATAGTTGTGAATTCATGGTTCACACCTTCGATGCGAGCACTAGTTACTGCGGCACCTTGGATGCGCGCTAACAAAATACGTCTGAGGGTGTTACCGATAGTGTGACCGAAACCTCTGTAAAGTGGCTCGAGTACTACTTGTCCTCTGACTGTACCGTCAGCTTCTGTTTTTTCATTTACGTTTATGCGAAGTTCAATGCTCATATATGCTCCCTTAATCCTTATACTCTACGTGGCTTGCATGGTCTGCAACCGTTGTGCGGTAGCGGAGTAGTATCCGCTATAGCTGTGATGCGTAAGCCTGCTAGTTGAAGCGCTCGAACCGCAGTTTCTCTGCCGGCGCCAGGTCCGCTAACTCTTACTTCTACACTTTGAAGACCAGTATTTTCCATGGCTTTGCGCGCTGCAGTGTCAGCTGCGATTTGCGCCGCGAATGGAGTACTTTTCTTAGAACCTTTGAAACCACTAGTACCAGCTGATCCCCAAGCAAGAACATTACCGTTCTGGTCAGTGATGCTAACAATAGTGTTGTTAAACGTTGAGCTAATAAAAACTATACCGCTAGATATATTCTTCTTGGTTTTTTTAACCTTGCGGACTGTTTTTTTAGATGCTGCTGATGCTGAAGTTGACATTCGTTATCTATCCTTGTTATTTCTTAGCTACTACTTTTTTGCCAGCTACTGCGATACGTTTCTTAGAACGACGAGTACGAGCATTAGTCTTAGTACGCTGACCTCTAGCTGGAAGTCCACGACGATGACGCTGACCTCTGTAGCAATTAATTTCGCTAAGACGCTTCATGTTAAGACCGACTTCACGTCTAAGATCACCCTCGATGGTGTAATCCTTGATTAGGTCACGAATCTTATTAAGTTCCGGTTCGGCCAGTTTGTGAGCTCTTACGTTCTCATCAATACCTGCTTTCTTAAGTAGGGCTTTGGCTCTTGTTGGGCCAATTCCATAAATATAAGTTAGAGCGATTATTATGCGCTTATTTGGTAAATCTACACCTGCTATCCTTGCTGCCATTTTCTAATTAACCTTGCCTTTGTTTGTGTTTTGGGTTCTCGCAAATGACCATCACGCGGCCTGCGCGTTTGATGACTTTACATTTGTCGCAAATTTTCTTAACTGATGACCTTACTTTCATGCCTGTTTGGGGTTGTTCCACTGAGGAGCAACGGGTTTTGATGCTATCACGCGCCTAAAAGTCTTATTGAAATCTTAATCTTTATTTC
>CAZQXM010000064.1:0-2255 GCA_964597205.1 uncultured Gammaproteobacteria bacterium | reverse complement strand
GGTAATATACGTATATAATTTTTTCGGATTTTGCCACTAATGGTGGCTATAACCTGGTGATCGTTATCTAGCTTGACGACAAATTTCGCCCCCTGAATTGTTTCAAGGACTGTGCCTTCTGCTTCTATTACATCTTTAGCCATCTTCTAGGACAAGTCTAACACAGCTACAGAGTTGTTGAAAACCCGTTGCATTGCCTAACTAGCAAGAAGTTTAGTGAAATAATCTCTGCTCTTGCGAGTGTCAGTGATAACTTCTTTACCGTTTTTAGTGACTAGCACTGAGTGCTCAAAATGCGCAGAAGGCTTGTTATCAGCGGTACTGATGGTCCAGCCGTCACGGTGTTTTTTCACGCCATCGCCACCGAGGTTAAACATCGGTTCTATAGCGAGCACCATACCTGGTTGGATCTCAGAATCTGGTACATGCCTGAAGAAATCTACGTAGTTAGGTATAAACGGCTCGCAGTGATAGGTTGGTCCAATACCGTGACCGCCATATTCTTTGACGTTGCCGTAGTGATTAGCTTTGGCTATGGCTTCAATAGCTTCGGCGATATCGCTGATATGTTTGTTTTTCTCGATGGCATCTATACCTGCCCAGAGTCCTTCATTAGTGTGAGTCAATAGGCGTTGGGTTTTAGGGCTTAGTGACTTGTAGTCACCACAAGGAAAAGTAAAAGCATTATCACCGACATAAGAAATAGGTTCGTTCTTGAATTTTTCGATGATACTCACACCAACATCGATGCTCGCTATATCACCCTCCCTGAGTGGCTTTGTGTTAGGTATGCCGTGAACTATATTTTCATTGATCGAGATACAAAGCGTGTTAGGAAAACCGTGATAACCCTTGAAAGTAGGGACGTGACCTTGCTCGCGTATCCAAGCTTCAGCGAATTCGTCGAGCTCAAGCGGGGTGACGCCGGGTTTGATGCGCTCACCAACTAGATGCAAAACTTCTCCAGCGAGACGCGCGGCTTCGCGGATCAAGTCGTACTGGGATTCTTCGAAGATGTAGATGGGGGCGGACATCTAGTGTGAGAATAACACGAATTAAGATTCAGATAATTGTGTTATAATATTGTTGGAATATGGTAGTTGTAGCGGTTAGTAGACGAAGTTTTTTACAGACTGTTGGCAGCGGGGCGGCGACACTTGCAGCAGGCAGAGATGTGTTTGCAAAACCACCATCAGCGGCATCAACTAATTTACTACATCAACCAAAACCACAGGGCAATGACTTTGAAGTAAAAGTGCCAAGCTCTAGAGAGCATGCACCTTTTGAAGTGGATCAAAGAATATTCGCTGATGGTTTTGCAAGAATTAAATTTAAAACCGAAAATGGCTTTAATTACTTAACTACTATTTCAGTTGATAAGCAGTTTGAAGGAATGAATTTTCCAAAAACCAGGAAAAACTTTTTAGTTTTTACTGATGGTAAGTTTTTTAAATTTGCTGCAGTTCCTGAAGCATTTGTAATAGATAAAGAAGAGTCAGAAAAAGTTAGAGGTGAGCGTGTGCGCGTTACCAGTTTTCTTGGGAATGATTCCCAGAAGGCTTACTTAAAGGTTGAGTACAAAGGTGCTGAAGCCTTGGTGGGGGTTAGTAAGCCACTATTTAGAAACATGCAATTAACGGAAAAGTTTAGAGAAGAAAAGTCTAATTTTATTCCGATTAGCAATCAGGAGTTTACTAGGGCTAATTTAATTGCTGATGGAAAGTTAAAGTTTTATGGAGTCGTTAAAATCCCAGAAGTGTCTCCTGATACTTATTATGTTTTTGTTGATGAAGGTGACAATGTGGCAAAAGTAGTAGCAGTTGAGAACGGAGTCGAAATACAGGTAGATGAAAAGTCAGTAGAAAAAGAGCTTAAAGCAACTCGTGGAGATCGTGGTTTTTCTGTCCCGTTAAAACCTGGGGTTGTACTTGAGCTGAGATTTCCGCCCAAATAGTAATGTGATATTATAAGAACCCGCAATGCCAAACATTAAATCAGCTAAAAGACGCGTTAAAACCAGCACCCGCGATGCTCTAAAGAACGTAAGTATCAGATCTAAAGTGCGTACAGCACTTAAAGGCGCTCGTGAAGCGATTGAAGCTAACGATGCTGCGGCGATCAAATCAGCTCTGGCACTGGCTTTTGCTGAAGTTGACAAGGCTGTTAAGCGTAAAGTTTTTCACAAGAATGCTGCTGCTCGTTACAAGAGTAGATTAGTGGCCAAAATTAAAACGGCTAAGTAATATTATAATAAA
>CAZQXM010000063.1:0-8939 GCA_964597205.1 uncultured Gammaproteobacteria bacterium | reverse complement strand
CCACCAATAGCAACCAGCTTGAAACCTTTGCCTTGCATGTGGTGACGATCTAGAGTATCTATTAATGAACTCTCGTCAGGGGCAACTAAATTAAGAACCCGTTTATTAGATTGAAAAAATGAATAAACCAGAACAAAGGCACCGATGCTAATTGCGATAATGCCACTTACTGTAGGTGGCATGACATCAGCCGCCCACGATAATAAATTCCAAGTAAACTGAGATATCAAAGTAACTGGTCTAGCTTTAAGAACTAGAGCAATACCGAAGGCAATAGTACTAAGGCCAAGCACCGTGAAAAATAACCAACGCTTAAGCCCCGGGAAAGTATATTTACGTAATTCGGTTCTTAACACTGACTATCAATTGTACTAGCTAACTACTTGATGCCGCGCTAAATCAACATGCTCTAACTCTAATTCAAGTTTATCAGCATAAACTTCAGCAAGCGCTATAAAAACCTGCTCAGCAAAATATACCGAGCGATGTTTACCACCAGTACATCTAAAAGCAAAAACCATTTCATCATCATGCAAACGATTTGGATTCATCATAAAATCATGAACAAAATTATTAGCTAGTTCTTGAATTTGTTTAAGTCTTTTTTGAGAGTCAGCATCTTTCAAAAAGAACTCTTGAATCTGAGTATCCTTACCATTAAATGGTTTAAGCTCTGGCACCCAGAATGGGTTGTTAAGATCTCTAAGATTAAAAAGAAAATCATGCTTAGGTGGCATCAACCCAAGCTCTTCATAGAATTTGTAACCGTAGGAAATGACTTTGATTTTCATGGACTAAAGCTTGAAGCCTAAAGCGCAAGCCAAGAGACAGCATAGCACGCTCAAAACCGCGTAAGCAATGGCTTTAAGCATTTGTCCTGATTGTAATAGTTGCATCACCTCAAGACTATAAGCACTAAAAGTAGTAAGACTACCTAAGAATCCTACGCTAAGTAACAATCTTAAATGTTCGGTAGAGCCGAAGCGAGGCGTTAAATAACCAATTAAAAATGAACCAATAATATTAACCACTAAGACTGCTTGTGGTACACACAAGGTCGCAGCATATCTAAGCAGAGCGCCAGCAATAGCACCCAAGATCACCCATAGAGAATTAATTAAGTGAACGAGCAATTTCCACCCACTTACTATCTATATAAAGTAGTCTAAGAACGTCACCAGCATTGAAGATTTGTACGCCAGTACCAGCTATATTAATGCTATCCACTGCACCACTATTCACTTTATCGCGCACACTAATATTATTTACTTTAAAAACCAGAGTTACTATCTGACCAGCCACTCCACCAGTTAATTTAGCAATAGTTGTATTAGCTCCTGTGCTAGTAATGCCGACTATATTAACGCTAGTAACAGGCACTTCTTCAGTACTAAGAGCACCAATATCTTTATTGGTTGAGCTTACGTTTTCGTAGTTAAAAGCACCACGACTAAGTTTGCTACCTTCTAGTTTTTCTATTGCAGTCTCGATAGAATCACCTGCAGCAACAGCACCGGTTTGACTAGAAAAACTAGCAATTGGGCTCGCCAAAATAGTAGCAGTGTCAACTAAACCAGAATCCACAGTACTAGGAACTTCAGGAATATCACTGCCACCTTGAGTATCAACTCCAGCTGGAGTTCTATAAACAACCATTGGTAATCTTGCTATTACTTCTGTGCCAGAACCTTTCACGATAAGGCTGCCAGTTAAAGATTCAGATGGTATCAAAGGTAACTGTACTGCTAGAACCTTACGCGTAGAGCGCTTATAAATTCTATGACTTAAGTCGATCGGATCAGTCTCAGAATCCTGTGGAGCGAAAGACACACTAAGACCACCTACAAAATCTGCCGCTTTAATACCACGGATCGAAACTTCATCACCCTCAAAAGCTACTTGTTGTTCTAGCAAAGCCACCGCTAAAACTTGCGGGCAAAGCGCCAAAGAAAGCGCTAAACTAAGACCTATCCCCATAAGGCGTTGTTGCATACGCTCACAATATAACACCGATTTCAACATATGAACAGTCGTAGTTACGGTACTAAATATGAGGAGATGGCTTGCGAACATCTATTGGGTCTTGGTTATCAAATACTAGATCGTAATTGGCACTATTCCAATCGTGGGGAGTTAGACATAGTAGCCTTCGATCCTAATCGCTATGGTGAGGAGTATTTAGTTTTCGTTGAAGTTAAAGCTAGGGAGGCAAGCTTGGTAGAGAGTTTGCATGCCTTATCCTTAAGTAAAATTCAACAGCTTAAGAAGCTGGCGCTAGCTTACCTAAATTATAAAAAACTCAAAAATATCAATATTAGTTTTGATTTTATCGCTATCTCGAAAGACAGGCTGGAACATATTATGAACATAGTATGACGGCTCGAAAGATAAGCGCTACAATCAAAATTGGTGAAGATTAAGTCACTTAGTTACGCATTGGGTATTGCCCTAACTATAAGTCCAGTATTAGCTGCTGGAGATTTTGCCTTGCGCGGTAATAAAGCCTTCCACCCACCACAAATCGAAAACGAAGCTCTCAATAAGAAAGTAAGTTTCACTTTCACTAAAACCAAACTCTCAGAGATATTAATGGTGCTCTCTAAAGCTGGTGGCTTTAATATAGTGCTGCCACAGGGTTTAGATCAGGAACTAAATATCACTATTACTGATAAAAGAATTATTGAAGCAGTTAAAGAAGTAATAGAAGTAGCTAAGTATAGGTATAAATTCCAAAACGATACTCTAATAGTCTCAGAGATTGATATTGGTGATGGTGAGTTTGAACATATGCAAATTCTCTACAATAAAGCTTCTAATGTCACTCGTGCGCTCAATGATGAGTTCTTTAAACAACTAATCGCGGTGCAACCCGAGACAGCATTCAAGCCTTATGCATTCACTAACCCTGGGCAAAACTCGATTACTATAGTAGGCAACCAAGCTCAATTAGATGCTGCGCGCAAGCTAGTTAAAACCCTAGACACTAGTCGAGAATTGAGTTTTTATAGAGCTGGTTTTATAGATCTTAATGATGCTAATTACCTCATCTCAGCCAAGATGGAGAACCCAACTATAGAAGCGAAAGAAATCACTGGCGCTCTTGCTCTTAAAGGACCAGAGTCAGAAGTAGCTGCTGCGATGAAGCTACTAAAAGATTACGATAGACCACGCAAACCAATTAACTTCTACGTAGAAGTCTTGCGTGTTGATCTGGGTGATGATAGTCAACGCACACTTGAGAAACTGCAGCAATTCTTCCCTCTCGGTAAACTACAAAAAATCAATTCAGCATTGGCTGAGACTGCAGAATTCACTAGTATCGCCGATACTCTCTATCGTGAGTTCTCAGAAGTAGTTCTTATCGGTGCTAGAGAAACTAAGTCTCTTCCAGGAATGACGCTAAGCGCTCGCCGTGATCTTTTACAAGACAAGCAATATACCCTTAGCGTTCTAGAACAAAAACTAGATCACATAGATAAAGATGATATAGTCGCTTACCTAGTTAAAGCGAAAGATCTTATTCCAGACGATCGTGAGTTATTCAGATTATTAAAAGTGCAGCCTGAGAATTATGTGCTGGTGTTGATTCAGCAGCAGTAGTAGCAGAATCGTGACCGACGTCACGATTCTGCGCTGTCGTGGGTGAGTGCACCGTTTAAGCAGCCACAGTTTTTTTAGCTAATAACATCTGAGTCCGCGCCTGACTCAACGCCGCCTTAGCTTCCAATACCTGACGCTCATACAATGCAACTAAGGCTGCATCTGGTTTAGCTTTTTGCATTTCACTATTGAACTTTAATTTAAGTTCTTCTATATTTTTAAGCTGGTTATTCTTATAAGTCTGCCAATCAGAATTGATTTTTTGCATCTCAGCATTTTGCTGAGCACTAAGTTTAGGTTCTGTAATAGTACTAGTTTTGGCATTATGCAAATATTGATATGCAAAGATACCAGCGCCCACCACCAGAGAAGATAAAATTAGAGCGGATAACAATCTTATTAAACGAGCATTTTTACGTTTAGATATTGTTTTGTCACGAGAATCCATATCCATAAGCATCTTTTTCAATTCACGCTCACGCTTCTCGTAATCATTTTGGATCTGATCTCTCTTGTCAGTGGTAACAGCTTGAGTTTTAGTACTGTCCATTTTGGATCTTAGTTGAGTGTAGAATTCATCGAAATTCTGTATACCAGCTTCATCTGGCTGATAAAAATTGCGCAACAATTCAGAAACTTCATTCGGGCTAATATTCTTGCCGTCTTTTTTAGCGTTCTTGCCTGATTTATCGATCATGATCGCCATTGCTAATTAACCCCAAACCCTCTTGTAGCACCGAGTTAAGGTAAAAGCATACCTATACTCATAGCACAAAAGCGGAAATCTGAGTTCCTCTCCTTGTATTTATGCGTAAATTTGGGTAACAAAGCCGCCTTCGTCATCTTCACCCGACGCAGCAGTACTACGCTCTCCAAAGTATGGGTTTAGTATGACTTGTAGCCTCTCCCTCGCTCTCCAAATACGAGACTTAACCGTACCTAGCGCGCAGCCCAACATCTCTGCAATTTCCTCATACTGAAGTCCTTGCATTTCTCTCAGGACGATAGCTGTTCTGAACTGTTCCGGTAGCTCAGCCATCGCCTTGCGTATAACTTCTGATAGTTCATTGTTACTAGTAATCTCATCCGGACGAAGCGCTTCATCACGAATCTCTCTCGTATAGTCGTTTTCACCATACTCATCTTCCATGCTCTGGTCTAAACTTACAGTGCGAACAGTGCGTGGACGCTTGCGTAATTCATCATAAAAGAGATTTAAAACGATTTGATTTAACCAAGATTTAAAAGTTCTAGGATTACGCAGATTACGAATCCCACGATAAACACGAATAAAAGCTTCTTGTGATAAGTCATTAAGATCTCTCCAATCTGGAGCTAGTTGGTATAGAAGTGCATAGACTCGCTTCTGATAGCGCTTGACAAGTTCTTCGAAAGAAGGGTTACATCCTGTCTGAGCAAACTCGACAAGCTCGTGATCTGTAACTCCTGTAAAACTCTTCTTATTGAACGGTTGATTTAATTCCACTATCCCAGTGTAAGCGTGGTGGCCCGGGCCGTCAATATCAAAATGTAAAAAAAGATAAAATTTTGCTTATCCTGTGCGGATTCTGGAACTAGGTTAGAATTATGTTTCGGAGAACAAATATGAATCGTAAACCACTAATCGCAGGCAATTGGAAACTTAACAAGACCGCAAAAGAAACTATTGAATTCAGTCAAGGGCTAGAAAAATTTATCGCAGAGAAAAAAATTCCAGAATCAAAAATTGAAATCGCAATTGTTCCAAGTTTTACAAGTTTAGCTGCAGCTAAATCTCAGCTTAAACAAGTTAAACTAGGAGCACAAAATCTTTCACAGCACGTCAGCGGTGCTTACACTGGTGAAATCAGCGCTGAGATGCTCTTAGAGCAAGGTGTGGATTACGTGTTAATCGGGCACTCGGAGCGCCGCGAGATCTATGTCGAGAATGACGCGATCATCAATCAAAAAGTTTCCAGAGCTCTAAGTGCTGGACTAAAAGTTATATTCTGCTGTGGTGAGAGTCTAAGCACTCGTGAAGCCGGGAACACAGACACTTGGGTCTGCGGGCAAATCCAAAATGGACTAGCTGGTGTTAGCTCAGATAATTTCTCTACTAATATAGTTATTGCTTATGAACCGATTTGGGCAATCGGCACCGGCAAGACCTGCGATACGCCAGAAGCCAATAGAGTAATTAAAGTTATTCGCGCTAAGATCGCTAAACTCTTCGGAGCTGATAACGCTGCTAAAGTACGCATACTTTATGGTGGCTCTGTTAAACCTTCAAGCATCGCCGAGCAAATGGCAGCATCTGATATAGATGGGGCTTTAATCGGTGGGGCGTCGCTAGTATTAGCGGACTTTACTAGTATTGTTGAACAGACGGCTACGGTAGCAATAGCGTGACCGATGTCACGTTATTGCGCTTTCAACACGAGTGCAAAATCTAAGGGCACACAGCTACTTGATTTTACGAATTAATAACTTCCACTTATCACCAGACCTAGTCTTACTGATAATCTCCTGCCCTTCTTCAAGAATACTCTTAGAGACACTCTCTATCGGCTCACCGTCATCTAATATTACTTGTAACTCTTGACCCACTGACATCGTTTCAAGCTTAAGCTTAGTGCGCACGAAATTAATCGGACAAACTACTCCGCTTAGATCTAGGCTTATTAAAGTCATAAAATGGTTGCGGAGGTAAGATTTGAACTTACGGCCTTTGGGTTATGAGCCCAACGAGCTACCAGACTGCTCCACTCCGCAAGACCTATTGTAGCAAATGCGGGTATTAATATTTTTTATATATTAGAAGTTGCTTTGAGTCGTAGCTAAACTGTTGCAAGAGTTCCATCTTGCTTCTTTTGACTATGCCTTTTGCTGATTGGATTTCATCATCTATATCTTGCTTCTTATAGGCGATATAGAGACCGCCTGCTCTTAAGAGTGGAGCGACATAAACAATAGTCTCAGGTAGCATCGCTACTGCTCGTGAAACTACTATATCAAAAGTTTTTTTGATATCTTCGGCACGGGATTTAATTACTTCAACTTGATCCAGGTTCAATTCTTGTTTAACCGACTCAACGAATTTGGTTTTCTTGCCGACACTATCAAGCGCGACTATATGCACAGGTCTATCTTTAAGCACTATTGCTAAAGGTATAGCCGGAAAACCACCGCCAGTACCTATATCAAGTATATTGATGGGCTCTCTAGTTTTGAGATAGTCTTCAATAAACGGCAACGCCATCAATGAATCAGCAAAATGTTTAGTGTAGACTCCTTCTTTATCTCTGATCGCGGAAATATTAGTGTGTGAGTTGTAAGCCTCATAGAGCTCATAGTAACGTGCGAACTCGGTTTCGTGTTTAGTAATAAGCTCAGCTGGCATCAGATATATAAAGCGGTGATAATAAAATCAACCACGACTATCATAACAAAACTAAGAATCACAGTAAGCGTAGTCGATTGACCCACTTCTCTAGCTCCGCCATTAGTGGTTAACCCAATACTACTAGCAATCAAAACTATCATCGCGCCGAATATAGAAGATTTAACTAAGCAAAGCAAAATATCATTAACTGCTAAATAGGACCAAATACTATTTAGAAAACCTTTGAGTTGAACATCAGTCACCATCGATGCTGTAACAAAACAACTAGCAATTCCAATCAATGAAGCCAGCCAATTAATTATGGGGAATATGGCAACAGCTGCAACAAATCTAGGTACCACCAAAAAAGCAACAGGATCTACGCGAAAGACTTTTAGAGCATCTATCTGCTCAGTAATTTTCATATTGGCAATCTCAGCAGCTGTGCTACTACCGTATTGAGTCGCTATCATTAACGATCCCATAATCGGACCAAGCTCTCGAATCATAGTAAGAGCTGAAACTATACCCATCTCAGAGCCCATACCGCGTGAGTCAAACTCTGGTGCTAATTGAATACCAATAGCAACACCTAAAGCAATCATAATTGCACCAACTGACTGCCAGCTACTTGAGACTAGGTGTGAAGCTTGAGTAATGAATTCACGGCGCTCAAATTTACCAGATCTAAGTATTTTGATGATTTGCTGTAGATCATCAAGCAGCAAGCCAACAGCATAAGTAAACTGTGAAAAAATATCTTTAGCTTTAACTAGTAACGGCGTCACTTAAGCCATTATAACTTAGGCATGGAGCAGAGCTGCTGAAACCAATCTGGTAACCTTAAGAGAAAGTTTTTGTCCTTTAGCGTTAACAAGATCAGCAAAAGCTGCTACTTTCTTATCAGTTTTGATTTTGGCTTGGCTAATAATGTTCGGGGTGAGCATTTTAACTAAAGGTTTGCGATTAATCTTAGCGATAAGGTCTTTAAGTTTAAGCCTTTGACGCTCAGCGATATCAAGTGCTTTATTCAGCTCTGTAACTCTGTAACCGTCGGCTAAAAAACTCTGCCAAATAGAAGCGTCGAAATTAAGACTAGATTTATTATGGTCAATAGCGTAGCGAGTTGCTCTTAGTAATTCGATTTGTTTATTAGCATCCCATTTAGTGTAAACTTCAAGTCCTTGCTCTGCGAATACTAACGACTGAGTAAAACCGGCGTTCTTAGGCAGCGCACGACTAAAACTAATACGTCCAGAACTGTATCTAAGAGTGACTTCTGCTTTATCTTTAAGATGCTTAGCTAATAGTGAAAGATGTCTCTTGAGGCTTTCTTCATCTGTAATATTGTTTTTGAATTGTAGAAGGAGATTCTCTGCGCGTTTAAAGTTCTTCATATCGATGCGGAGATTGGTCGCATAAAAACCCGCTATCGATTTGGTGATCCTCTCCGCTTGCAGTTGTCTATGAACATCTGCAACTGAAACTGGTGGTTTAGTCTCAGGCGCTGGGCTTACTGGCTTCGCCAATTGAGTTGCAGTCTCTCTCACTAGTATGCGTGGCGCGCTGGTGGTAGTGTCGCGCGTTGCCGCAGAGATATCTCTTAACTGACTGGCCTTGTCAATTAAAGGAGCTCTTTTTATCGCTGGTGAGATCTTTTGGCTTAGATCAGTGGTGCTCATTGCTCCACTATTTAAAACAATTTAGGTTAAGGTGTGGTTAACTAGGACGGCTGAAATTGGCTTATCTCTGCGTTCTAATTGGCGTAGCCAATTACCTGATTTGCTCGCTCGGCATGCTCATTTAGGGCTCACTAAACTCCGCTGCCTCGCTCACAAATGCCTTGACCTAAGCCAATTTCAACCGTCCTAAATACTCTAGGTTACCCAGCTTGATATTTACGAAAAGCTTCCAGGTCAAGTTCTATCTGACGAATAAGCTGCTCAGCCCCCTCGAACTTAAATTCATCACGGAGTTT
>CAZQXM010000062.1:0-8991 GCA_964597205.1 uncultured Gammaproteobacteria bacterium | reverse complement strand
TCCTAATCAGTTAAATATCTACGCAGGTGAAGCAATCCATAAGCTAGTCTTCCCTCGCCAACCACAAGGTGAACATCTTTGCCTCACTGATTATTTCCGCACTAATGCCGAGCACAATATAGTGCCCTTCCAAGTAGTGAGCATTGGTAACGAGGCTGCTGACTATGTTCAAGGTTTATATAACGCAGGTAATTTCGACGAGTATCTCTACGCTTACGGGCTCGCTGTCGAGACCACAGAGGCACTCGCTGAGTACGCGCACACGCGCATACGCCGTGAACTAGGTTTCGCTGCTGAAGATGATAAAGATTACGCTAGGTTAATCAAATGTAATTATCACGGCATGCGCTATAGCTTCGGCTACCCTGCTTGCCCGCGCCTGGAGGATCAAGCACTGGTATTCCAGTTACTCAAGCCTGAGCGCCTCGCCATGACACTATCTGACGAGTGGCAAATACATCCAGAGCATAGTACCTCAGCTATCGTAGTGCATCATCCGGATGCGAAGTATTTTAATGTGAAGAATTAGCCGCCAAGACCAAACATATCTTTCATCACCAGCTTGGTAATAATTGGTTTGAGATACTCTTGCAAATTAGCACAGTCATACAATAGAGGTCTCAATAAACCAAGTGTAGTAGTAAGATTTACCCACTGTTCTTTCATGAACACATTATTCTCTGCAAAAAAACCTTGCACTTCATTTAGTACTTTTTCTGGGTCGATATTGCCCGATTTAGTCCAAACTGGGATTTGCACATCCAGCCATTGCTTTAATTTCTGCTCAATACCATTAGTGTATTTTTTAACGGAAAGTTCCCCATCAATCAATGCAGCAAGGTTTTTAGCCAAACCAGATGTATCCATGCTACCATCACCAGCCTTCCTTACAAGAATTATAGTATTGCGCAATAGCTTGCGATCAGCAGCTTCAAGCCTACCTATATTACCTGGGTCATACCAAATCACAGTAGGTTCAGCACTCTGTTTAGTTGGAGCAATTACCCCAAAATTACCAAGATTGGGATCCGCCTGGAACACTCCATCCTCTAATATTTGACGCAATACTTCTAAACCAACAGCATGTCTCAGCCTAGCACTCTGACCACCTAGTCCCATAGCTTTAAGACCTTCGTGATCATCTAGCTCTACACCTGCTTGGTATTTAGAGCTTACCACCAGACTTTTACTTTCATCAGCAAAAACATAAGGTGTAATAAAATTAACTTTTAATGGCGATTTACTCTTAGCAAGGATTTCCTGTAAAGCTTTTGCATTAGCAACTTCAATCTGTGGGTCTATTTGTTCTTGCATCCTCGCTTCAATCACTTCAGGTAAATTTTGAGGTATTGTAATATCTCCGTATTGCTTCCTGTTCGTATTCAAAAAATCTACCAATTCTTGAACAAATAAAGTATCTTCATGCAGTTCTCTTGCAATAAATGGATGAAAAACCTTAATAGCTCTCTCTTCAGCATGTCCAGTTGCCAAAGCTAATCTATCAACTTCTTTGGTTGCTCTATAACAAGCAGCCATAGACCCTTCATTAATTTGGGCTCCTATATCTACAAATGGATGTTTCCCACCAAAGCTATACCTTAAATAAGTATCAACTAGGGTTGAATCAGAGACTGTATTTTTACTACACAGCTTACGAAACTCATCCCTCCACTCCTGAGGGATATTCATGCCTGAGAGGAACTGACCGAACTTAACCATCACAGGACCGTAAGATTGCATTAATTTGGCGGCCAGATGTGGGAAATTACCGCCCTCTTCCCTCGAAAGCTTCCAAATATCTAAAAATACTCTAGCTAGTTTATTTTTCGGACAAGCTTCAAAAACTAAAGCTAGTAAACTAGATACTGCTTTCTTATTCTGGCGTACAAAGCTATGCGTAGAATTGTCAACAATCAAAGCTGCAACATCATTCATAAAGCGCTTACTACCTTTACTAGAAATCGCACCATTATGACCAAACAATAATTGTTGTATGAACTCAAGTTGTTCGCGCTCAGAACTAACCGCCTGACCTTGTTCAAACAAGACATCTAGAGGAGTACCCGTAACCTGACTTAGTTTCATCATAATATCAGGCACTTTTACTTTAATTGGATGTGGTTGCTCTGGATCATCCAGCTTCTCTCCTGCAGTAAGTTGATCGAAATGGTCATGCGTTGATTTTGAGAAGGCTTCAGGGAAACGAGCAACATCAACATAAACTAGATCAAACAACTCAGTAACCGATGAATCAAATTCTCTCTGCCCAAGCAAATACAACAAAGCTTCTCTTTTATCTTTAGTGCTACAGTTATTTAAACCATCACGCAAAGATTCAAGCCCTATTACGGAGCGGGTAGAACGTTTACGATTCTGTACTATTGGCGAATCTAAAAGCAGAGAAGCCAACTGCTCACGTTGTTTTTGAGTTGGAGCCTTATCAATAAAAGGCTTTAAAAGTTCATCACGAGTATATGACTTAAAATTATATGCAGCCAAAACCATTTTAAGCTGAGGATCTTCTGTTTCAGCCGCTTCAGCATTAGCTGTCATTAATAGTTCAGGCAATACCCCTGCCTGCAAGCCATACTCATGTAGTCTTTTTGCACAAAGAACCCTAAACAATGGATTAGCGAAACTATCTCTAAGCTTAACTAGCACCTCAATATCATTTTCATGACTAATAGCTTTGCGAACTTTAGCAATATCCTTGTTGTGTACCAAACTTGGATAACCTAAAGCCTCACAAGCCAAGTTATCTCTTGTCATGCAGGCAATAGGGAATGTTTCGGCTAAGAAGTCTAATTTACTCTTACCTTTAACCAGCTGCTTAAACTCATCAGCAAAAGCTTTTTGCCACAATACTATAATATTTTGCGCCAGATTAGATCTCCTATCCAAACTGCTATAAGTATGATTATCAGCAGAAGCTCTATTTAATAAATACTGCTTCTTCAATTCATCATCATCGTAAATTGCCGCAGCAACCTCGAACTTCGCTTCTCGCACCCTATCTCTCTCCTCTTCAGATAGAGCACTCAGACTATTTACATGGCTTTCAAGCACACTAGCATCTTTTAGTAATTCCTTCACTTCAGTGCGCAAATAATTCTGCGTCACGGTCTTAACATCACCTGCAATTATTAGCTCTTCTCTTTCTTTAATTAACTGCTGGCAAATTGCGTATACCGCAGCACTTCTCTCTGATACCTTAACCGGATCTGGAGCTGAACCCTTGGGAGCTAATCGTTCGTATTGATCCAACAAGGCTCCACGCACATCATTAAAAGTAGCAGAGGGATTGATAGTAAGTACCAAAGGGTTATCAGAGGTAATTTCGGCATTACCTAGCATCATTTCACCAATCTTTACCTTCAAAGATACAGCTCCAATTCTTCCAGTTATTTCACTTGGTAAAACCTGATTAGTTACTTTGCGCACAAAGTAACTAAGATCATCACGTTTCATGCCAACCGACAAACTTAGACGAAAAGATTTATTATGCTCTGCACACCATTCTTTAATTGGCTCTACTTGCTTAATAAAATCATTCAAAGCAGTGTTACTAGAAGCTATTTTCTCTATCTTAATTACATCTTCGAAAGTCTCTTCTTTAGGTAATTTTTTAGGTAGTGACTCAAGTCCTACGCCAATTAAACCAGCATTAATTTCATTACCATATTCATTAAGCAAACTTACAATATCAGCTCTCTGGGCATCAGTTTTAGCAGAGCTAAAAACTGAATTGGCTAACCTACCTAAGATAGGATTGGTAAAACATAATTCAACTCCCCATCGCATAGAGTAATTTCTCAAAAATTCCAAGGTGCTTCTTAATTTTTGCTCATCACTTTGATTAGCCGCATTAACGAGAGCTAAATACCTATCTGCAAGCAATGATGCTCCATTGCTTGAAAAATAAGTAAGATGATCCATTAAATCATACTCTTCCAGTAGCACATATGGATTCCTCGCTAAAAGTAGGCGCTGACATGCATCCAAACTCAACGCATTTATGGCGGTTTTAATATTAGCCCTCTTCTTCTCATCACTTAGACCGGACTCAAGATTATGCCACCACTCATTAAGCGCTCTAATGTCATCACGCTTAGGTATGGTAGCTAACAGCTTGTGATCATAGGGTTTATAGCTGCTATGCAACTCGGGATAAACAGCAGCGATCAGCTCTGACTGATATCGTTTTTCATACTCACTCTCTTTTGGTACAGGTATTTTCTGTTGAGAATAATTAGTATTAGCAGGCAAAGAGCGACAAGTGCGTTCTATATTGAAGTTTCTCCTAGACATAAACGGGTGACTTTGCAACCCCCATCCTGTTTCCTTACAATCAATACGTCTCCCTGGCTTATCCACAGTATATTGATCTCCAGACTGATCAGTTTCAATAATTTTATCTCTCCAATCTTGGAGCAAATTTAAAGCCTTATGAATTAACATTGGATCTTTATTCATTAATGTCATTGCCAAGCACGCATACCTATCAACTTGATACTCTTCCTCATATCGATCAACCCTAGAGCCCATATAAGAAGCAACTGAATCGGTAGCTCCTACCTTCTCACCAGAACCTCTTTGAGCGATATAGTGTCCAATTTCATGCGCTAAAACTGCTTCAATAAGATCATCACGATAAGCGAACACCTCCAGAGCACCAGACGTTATCCTTATTGTTCTTGTACCAGTATTAATAAAAGCATTAGGAACTTTGGCTTGATATGCTTCAACCTTAAATAAACTAGGATCTTGCCCAAGAGCAGTACAAACATTACTACATAGTTTATTTAAAGCAACATTTGTGGGATGACCAGCTGCAAGCTTTGCAACTGTGTTTTCAAATCTAACATCAGCTTTGATATATTCTGCCCTATTCTCTATTGTCTCTTGCTCAGCTGCTCCCAGAGATGCAGCGTTATAAATCAAAGGTCTGGTTACCCCACTTGATACAGAACTTGTTCTGGTTACTACACCACCAGCAACCAAAACTCTTGCAGTAGGTAAGGGCTTAGTAGATCTCCCAGTTCTTGCTAAAACCTCTATTTTATCTGTCTTAAACATAGCTCATAGCTACAAAGCATCAGGATCAGGACTCTATATAGGTAGAAACCCCTGGCTTCATTAATTAGCCCTTAACCTCCCCTGAATAAACTACCTTATTGGTTGAAATCAGCACCAATCCACTAACACGCGCGCCTACGGAAACCGTAAGCCCAGACGATGCCGCTCTTAAGGCCTTAACTGAGCAGACTGAGAAGCGTATAAAACTACTAGACCAAAGAATAGAAGCTTCACGAAAAAACTTAAAAACAGATAGCGGTGTTTTAGATTCTTTCTTCGGCACTAAAGATGCTCAATTGGCAAACGCAGCTAATGAGCAAAAACTTATTAAGTCTATGCAAGAGCAAAAAATGGCTCTGACTAAAGCTCTGGAAGAAGCTAAAAATCTTAAGCCTCAAGAAGCGAGAACCTTACTTGAAACTAGTCTTAAGCAAGATCAAAATAGCACTAAGCATAGCGTCAAAAAATTTCAACTTGAGACGCAAAGAGTTGACATGGCTCTCGATGAAAGCATCGCCAAAATCGAAACAGCCGAAGCGGTAACTCAAACAGTAAAAGATACAGCAATAATTTCTGGAGCCATAGTTACCACCGTAATGACTGCTGGAGCAGGAGGCACTGCAGCTGCAGCCATCACTAAAGGCACCCTACTTGGCACTAGCATAGGAGTTGCAGCCAATACAACTGAAGCCGGTTCACATGTATATAACGGCACCAAAACCACCGAGCAAGCCATTCTCGATGCCTGCGAGCAAACTCAACAGCACTCTAAAGATTCATTCAAAACTTCTATAACTAGCCTGATCGGCGCAGGGGTGGCGACTAAAGCAGCTACTAAAGCTACAGCAGCCAAACTATCTGCTACTAAGATAGCAGCAACTAAAGCTGTTACTCAAGGCAGTAGTAGCGCTGTCATTAGCAGTGCCTATGATACATACACTCAGCGCCAGCAAGCAGATGAAGACTTCAGCAAACAATACGCTAATGAAATAAAAAACGCTAGCAAGGAAGAATATACAAAACTTAAAGATGATTTCTTCAAAGCTAAAGGACTTGATGCTGGCACTATGGCAAAAAACATCGCTATAGATACTGTTGCTGGTGGCTTGTCTGCCTTCGTCGGCTCGAAAATACCGGGACCAGCCGATAAAGCTATCAGCAAGACCAGCGTAAACATCGCTAGAGGCGTTGCGATAATAGGCGCTGATGTTGCCACCGGCACAGCGATTGGACTAGGAACCGCAGCAACAAAAGGTGAAGATCTAAATCTAGCACGTGAACTTACATCTAATATAACTAGCGCTCTTCAAGGTACAGCATCAGCGCATGTCAATCAGCATAGTCAAAGAATAGCTGCTACAAGCCGCAAACTAGAAATACCTGCTCCTGTTAACGAGTTCGCTCCAACAGCTGCTAAACCACGCATAGATATTAGCGAAAATAAAGGCTCAATTGGCTCCTATGCAGCAACAATAACTAAACCTAATGAAAGTAGACCCTGCGAAATAAATATTCGATTTGAAACCCGCAGCCACGTCGCTCATGAAATAGCACACTCCGCCCAGCAAGCAATAGATCCTGGCATTAAGAATAAAGGTAAGGTAATGCCACTTGATGAATACATAGCCAGAAGAGCACTGCAGGAATCTCAAGCTAGAGCTGACCTGGATGAGCACCACACACTCAAAAAACTAATCGACAATGGTCAAATCCAAGAAGCTACAGATATGACGGCCTTCATACTTAGCCCTGTTGATCGAAAACAATATGCTGCAGATTATGAAGCTGCTATCAGTCGCAGACCTGGTGATGTAATATATCAAAAATCATTTTCATTTGCACCAAGACAAAGAGACAACCTCAAAAGACTATTTACCAGGGGACTAGAAGTCGATCCTGACTTTAGCAAAGGTGTGGGCTCCCATATAGAAAAACTTTTAGGTTCTATAGAAACCGTGCAAAATATGGCTCAAGCAAAGGGTGAGAACAATAAAACAAAGGCAAGCAAAGTTCTCTGGGAAGCTGCTGCTGAATTAAACGACTTACTGGGTGCACACGAACAAAACAGAACTGGTGTTGAAATAAAAGAATTACGGACTGAACATGCAAGCTTAAATAGACTTATTGAACAAATTACAGAGGCTGAAGACCTCACCTACACTAACAAACAACAAGAAGCCAAGCTACAAGCTGAGAACCAAGGCATTTACAAACAGTTTGCTGCACTTAAAACACAACTACACCAAGAGTCCAATCGTCTAAGTGATCAAATCACAGAGCGTGAGCAGCAAAATAAAGCAAGAATAGAAGCTCAAAGGAACGCTGCTAAATTAAAAGCACAAAATGATGCAAGAACCAACTTAAATACAAGCATAGCTGCAATTAGAGACCCAGATTTACAACAAGCAGCAAGATCAATAACAGCACAAGCACCAGCAGATCTTAGTCAAAGAATTGACAATCAACAAGGTAACCGTAGTGTTGGCAAGTGGTATGAAGAATTACTCACAAATTCAGTTAATCAAGATTATTTCAACAGCTTAGCTGCCAAAGGCGACTACAGTAAAGGCGCTTTTAGCGCGAAGCGCACAGAATTAATATTAGAGAAATTGATGCGAGCAGGCGCGATTAGTGATTATAAACCTTGCGCCGATGGTTCTTTTGACGATCATTTTGGCATCGACATCTGGGCTAGAACCAATGCTAATACTGCTATTCCTCTACAAATCAAATCAAGCGGCACTGGTGCAAGTGAACACAGATCAGAGCACACTAGCAATGCAGAAATTATTATCGCTGGTAATAATGATTTGACTAAGCTAGAAGGACAAATATCTCGCAGCATTAGTCACACTCAAAACAAGCCCGCTATGATAAATCCAAGTACTCCTTTCGATCCTTTTAACCCCACCCACCAAGCGCAGCTTAGCGTCAACACAGAGTTACAAAAAAACTTATTAAGGCATTTTCTTATTCCTGGAACTCCAAAATACAATCTACTACTAGGGATTATAGAAAGCGGACGCCCGCTAAATAGAAGCTTCTAAGACTGACCCCAAATGATATATCCTAGCGGATTAGTCGCCATTGAAGTGAACTTACCACCATCCCACTTTGATGCTATAGACTTATCATGCTTTAGTCGAGATGATTTACCATCTGAGCTAAATAAGCGATAGACTCCTTGCGGCGAGAACCACGCTTCAATTTTAGTCCCACGACATCCCTCCCCAAGCCACTGTAGCTGATTACCATCTGGCAATATAATGGCGTGAGATTTGTCCCGGTTATTAGTGATAATCGTAGTACCTTCAGGACCAATCTGACAAGTAGAATTTCCATCTTTGACTTCTTGAAGACTGGTTGCTACATGCTTGTATGGTTCTATTTGGACTTTCAGATCAGCCACACTTAGAGTAACAGCGCTTTGACCACTAGCCTTAGTCTTGAGTAAAACTTTATCCTTATATACAATCGAAACTGTTTTTTTCTTTTTGTCGAACTCTATTCTAAGTCCCTTAATTGGTGTGCTAACTGCCTGTATATGACCATCAGCATCATAAACTCTAGTATAGGAACCTTTAATCACATCTCTGCGAACATTATTAGTTTTAGGATCACAAACCCGCTGCTCAAGTATTGGCGCTTGTGCAATTAAAGTACCACTCTTCCTTGCTTCAATTTGAACACCAGAAGAATGCTTTAAGCGCAAAACACCATTACGCAAGGTAATACCCCCACAGGTTTCGGCCTCCCTCCTTCTGATCTTACGCCATTCTACGGCACGCTTCTTAAGAGCTGCTGTGTTCATCGTATATACATATTATCATACTTATAATAATGACGTCAATCTCAACAAGGCTATACTAAATACTGATGTTTTCCCTACTCAGCGAAGTCCTAATCTCCTTCTAC
>CAZQXM010000061.1:0-9127 GCA_964597205.1 uncultured Gammaproteobacteria bacterium | reverse complement strand
CACGGTGCTGCACTTGTGCAGATTTTCGATACTTGGGCGTCGGTCTTAGATCGTGATGATTACAGTCGCTTCGCTCTACCGTACCAGCAACAGATTATTTCTGAGCTGCATAAGCGTCATCCAGAAACTAAAATCACTCTCTATGTTAATGGAGTGACTAATATATTTGATTTAATGGTGGCATCTGGAGCTGATGTGATTAGCATAGACTGGCGCATGGATCTTGCTGAAGCGTTCAAACAACTTAAAAAACTAAGCGGCACTAGAACTATTTCTCTACAAGGTAATTTAGATCCATGTTTCTTGCTTGGTTCGCCAGAACTGATCGTGAGTAAGACCACAGCGATGCTTGAAGCCGCTAAAGCCGGCATAGACGCTCAGCACGGTTATATAGCGAATCTAGGGCATGGCATTATTCCGCAGGTGCCGGTGCCCAACGCCAAGCTATTTATAGATACTGTGCAGAACTTTAGATACTAGCGCTACAATTATCCTATGCTCAGCAGCCGCGACCAGCTCGATCGCCTAATCACCAAATACGGTGTTGCTGTGCCGCGTTACACCAGCTACCCGACGGCGCCCGAGTGGAAGCAGCCTTATAACCAAGAATTATTCGAAGAAGCGATTATTCGTTCTAATCAGATTAATAAACCACTGTCTCTATACTTGCATATCCCTTTTTGCGAATCGCAGTGTTATTACTGTGGTTGTAATATTATTATTTCGCCGCATCATGGTATTGAGCAGCAGTATCTAGAGCGGCTTAAGTCTGAGATTAGTTATTTGGCTGCAGAAGTTAGCGCAGAGAGGGAGGTTTTGCAAATTGCTTTTGGTGGCGGTACGCCGACTTACCTGACGCCTGAGCAGCTTCTGGTTCTTTGCAAGCATCTACGCGTAAGTTTTAATCTGCGCCAGACTCACCACGACAAGTGCGATCAGCATGAGTACGCTATCGAGATAGATCCGCGCGTAACTTCCATCGAGCATCTTGAAGCTATCTATGAGTCAGGTTTCAACCGTCTTAGCATGGGCATACAGGATTTCAATACTCAGACCCAAGAAACTATTAATCGCATCCAACCTTATGAGCTGGTGGATAACATCGTTAAAGCGGCTCGCGAACAGGGTTTTAGAAGTATTAATTTTGATTTGATTTACGGTTTGCCGCACCAAACTCTTGAGACTTTTGAAGATACTATCACTAAGGTTATCGCTATTAAACCTGAGCGCATCGCACTGTTTAATTACGCGCATATTCCTAGTATTTTTCCTTTCCAAGCTAAATATATCGCTGATGATACTTTGCCTGATCAAAAACTTAAGATGGATATTTTTGAGATGGCGGTAAGCCGCCTAACTAAGGCTGGTTATATATTTATTGGTTTGGATCACTTCGCCTTGCCTGATGACCAGTTGAGTATGGCTCAGGAGTCTGGAAGTCTTTACCGTAATTTCCAGGGCTACACCACTCATGCCGGCTGTGATCTATTGGGGATAGGGGTTACGGCGATATCAGATGTGGCTGGGGTTTATAAGCAAAACCACAAGAAGCTAAACGCTTACTATCAAGACTTTGGCGCTGATAAATTTCTTTTGTGCTCTGAGGATGATATAGAGCGCCGCGAGATGATTAAGCAAGTGATGTGTAATGGTAATCTTGAGTTCTGCACTGACAAGTACGAACATGAGCTTGAGCGTTTGCAAACATACGTAGATGATGGATTAATTACTATATCTATTAATGATGGGATTGCTTTGTTGAATGTGACTGAGCTAGGCAGATATTTCGTTCGTAATATAGCTTCTAGTTTTGATAATTACCTGCATAAAGATGCGGGGCATAAGTTGTTTTCAAAATCGCTGTAGCTTAGATTCTGCACTCGCTGTGACAGCGCAGAAACGAGCCTTAGGGCTCATTTCTGCTATGCTTCAGGTTATTCATCCTCACCCAATCCACGGTATATCCTGGCTTAGGCGGCTCTTCACCAACACTGAAAGTATCTTTTGAGACTTCTGTTTCAAGCCCAGCTACTTTAGCATCAAGCTCTACTTGTTTATCTTGACTTTCAAAAGCATCAGGTTCTGAAGGCTTCTTCTCTTTTTTGTTTTCTTGCTCTTGTTTATTCTCGCGTTTAGGGTTGCGGTCATTAGTAACCTTGCGGATAGTGTTGTGAGGAATTGGATTTAGATTAAACTCATTCATCAGATAAGACTAATTATTCCCAATTCCTCTCAAAGTCGCTTAATGATTATGTTATAATTATAGCACTGTAGGCGATGAAAATAGTGTTTTGGTTTACCCAAAACCTTTTTTGCCGCATAATTAAGCTCGCAAGGAAGATGTCAAGTTCAGCCCTAGGAAACGCTACTACTGCTAATGCCGCTACGGTGCTTAGTGGGCGCGTATCTGAGGAGCGTATAATCCCTGCTCCTGGACCCACTATTAATGACCTGGCTCGCATGGCAGCAGAGGAAGAGTTTAAACGTCGCTTAGCTGGCGGTGGAGGTGGAGGTGGATCGGCACCGATGAAGTCTCCGACACAGTTCGTACTTTATAGTATGGGTCTGATTAATCAGCAGATGCGTGCGATGTATGAAGCCGTGATTGCCGCTTTTGAGCGCAATCAAGCCAATACCGCGCAAGTGAACCCGCAGCAAACCACAGCTCTACCTGCAGCAGTTACTGAAGTGGCTCAAAATATTGGAACCGCGTTAAGAATGCTCACAGATCTTTTACAGAAAGGCGCTCAACCGCTAACAGATCTAAGTAAAGCCGCTAGGGAATTGGGTTCCAATGCTCTTAATAGTGCCATTCTATCTATGAGTGGTTGGGTGTCTAAAACACTAAAACTATTAGGTTTAGCTAATTCTGATGATGACAATTTTGAAGCTGAAGATTTGGCTGAGAAGCAGGGGATTGCTGAAGAGCAGATAAATCTGACTACTAGATTATTTGGTGGCGGTGATAACCAAGAAGGTAATGGACGTACAGTTATATCGCACATTCAAAATGTAGCAGACCAAATGAACCGGGTTGTGGCTTCTTTACTTAAACGTTAACGGTGTCGCGAGCTAACAATAGCTCATCATGCGGCCTAACACGTTTGATTTTGGCACCAAGACTAGTAAATTTAGCTTCTAAATGTTCGTAACCGCGATCAAGGTGAACAAGACCTCTCACTTCACTCTTGCCTTTAGCAGCAAGTGCAGCGACAACAAGAGCAGCAGCGGCTCTAAGATCTTTACCATCGAGGTTAGCACCAGTTAGTTGCTTAACACCTTTAAGTACTGCAGTTCTACCATTAACATCGATAGCAGCACCCATGCGATTAAGTTCTTCGCAGTATGAAAATCTAGAATCGTAAATATTTTCAGTAACTATACTTGTACCTTCACAGACAGAAAGTAGAGCAGCGAATACTGGTTGAATATCAGTAGAAAAACCAGGATACCAAACAGTAGTCACATCAGCAGCTTTAAGACGCTTGCCTTTAGAATCAACAGTAATATTTACTAGCTCATGACCATCTTGCATCACGCCTGTACCTTTAATAGTTACGGCAGCACCGATCTCTTCAATCTTACTAATTAGTGATTGCAAGTCTTCTTCAAGCACGCTTTTTACTGTAACTTTACCGCGAGTCATTAGACCAGCGATCATATAGGTAGCAGCTTCGATACGATCAGGGATAGTAGTGTGATCCATTGAATGCAGCTCACGCACTGGCTTTCCGATGATTTGGATATTGCCAGAACCGGCACCACGAATATCACAACCCATCTTGTTTAGGAAATGCGCCAAGTCGATAATCTCAGGATCGCGTGCAGCATTCTCGATTATAGTTTCGCCTTCAGCAACGGCAGCAGCGAGCATAATATTTTCGGTAGCACCATTACTAGGAACATCGAGGTAAATTTTAGTACCAATCAATCTATCGGCTTTAGCTGAGATATAACCTTGGTCTTCGGTAATTTTGCATCCAAGAGCTTTAAGTCCTTTAAGGTGTAGGTCAACTTTACGAGCACCGATATTACAGCCACCTGGGTATGCGATCTTCGCGTGCTTGAAGCGACCAACAAGTGCGCCTAAGCAAATAAAACTAGCTCTTAATTTTCCAGCTAAACTAAAAGGAACGAAATCACTAGATAAATCTGTACTATCGATATGTAGAGTTAAAGTGTCATTCTCTTCTTCGATAACCTTAGTACTGCCACCTAATAATTGGATTATCTCAAGCATGCAATCAATATCAGCAAGCTTAGGTACTTTGCGAAGAATAACTACGCCATTAGCGAGCATAAGAGCAGCGGCGATTTGTTTAAGTGCTGAGTTTTTGGCGCCCGAAACTTCGATTTCGCCAACTAACTTTCTACCACCCTCTATTACTAAATATTCCGCTGTCATTCTTAATTAGTTCTTAATTATCCAAGATGTTTATCAGAGTTAATTGTTCCACAATCAACCAGCTTTGGCAATATTTTTTAGCTCTCTTAGCGATAAATTCGTTATTGTAAGCTAGCTTTTTACAGCGGTCTTTAATTCAGGATACAGTGGGTGACTGCTATTGAGGCTACTCACTTCCTTGAGGGCCTTAGCGCGAGTCTCTTGAGAAATTTCTGAATTATTTTTCGACATCTCGATGAGAATCGTAGCGATCAGCTCTCCTAAACGGATGATTTCAGCTTCTTTAAAGCCTCTGGTGGTGACGGCCGGAGTGCCGATACGAATACCACTAGTAACAAATGGACTCTGAGGGTCATTTGGTACACCATTCTTGTTGACAGTGATACGGCAAGTATCAAGTACGTTAGCTGCGTCTTTGCCGGTGATGCCAAGAGCACGTAAATCTAAAAGCATCAGGTGATTGTCGGTGCCACCAGATACTAGTCCAATACCTTTAGCCATCAGGGTTTTAGCTAGAATCTTAGCGTTAAGAGCTACTTGTTCTTGGTAGCTTTTGAACTCTGGACTTAGCGCTTCTTTGAAACAAACAGCTTTAGCAGCAATAATATGCATCAATGGACCGCCTTGAGTTCCTGGGAACACGGCTGAATTAACCTTCTTGGCTATCTCCTCAGAGTTAGTAAGCACTACTCCACCACGAGGACCTCTTAGGGTTTTGTGGGTAGTAGAAGTTACTATGTCAGCATAGGGCATTGGGCTTGGATGAGCGCCAGCAGCGACTAGTCCAGCTATATGTGCCATATCTACCATTAGTAGTGCGCCGACTTTATCAGCGATAGCTCTGAATCTTGGGAAATCTATTGTGCGCGGGTAGGCTGAAGCACCAGCAATAATCATTTTAGGCTTATGCTCTAGAGCTAGCTGCTCAAGCGCTTCGTAGTCGATATAGCCATCGGCGTTAACACCATAGCTAACTACGTTGAACCATTTGCCAGAGAAATTAACCGCAGATCCATGGGTTAAATGTCCGCCTTCTTTAAGGCTCATGCCAAGGTAGGTATCACCAGGATTCAATAAAGCCATGAACGCTGCTAGGTTAGCGTTAGCACCAGAGTGCGGCTGCACATTAGCGAACTTAGCGCCGAATAGCTCTTTAAGCCTTTCTATGGCTAGGTTCTCGATTTCGTCGTGATACTCACAGCCACTGTAATAGCGCTTACCAGGGTAACCTTCAGCGTATTTGTTGGTAAGGCAGGTGCCGGCTGTTTCCATTACAGCTTGGCTAGTAAAATTCTCGCTGGCTATAAGTTCTATATTCTCTTCTTGGCGATGCTTTTCTTCTTCAATTAAGTTGAAAATCTCGGGATCTAGTCTTTTTAGGTTAGGGGTGTTCACCCCATAAATTCTACTACATTGCGCGTTATCTGATCCACCATCTAGTTGAGTTTGAATGAGCTCAACTAAGCGAACAATAGTATTAGCGAGCTAATGAGTAATAACAAGAATAACGATAATAATTTAAGTACGGCGGTTGAGACTATAAAACTTCTTGGCGAGCATGTTCTTGAACTTAGAGATGTTATTGACACTCAGCGTGATGAGATTGCAAGCCTTAAATCCGAATTTACTAAACTATACGAAAACTATAAAGACCTTAGTGGTGATTTTAAATTAGCAAGAATAGATCAAAAAGATGTTTCTAAGCAACTTAAAGAAATGAAAAATATGGCTATGGAAGTTCGCAATAGTCAGCAACCCAAAGCTGAACTGCCTGCTTACGAAGATATAGTTAAGCGTTACTATCCAGGCTACGCTCAGAATCCTGATTTCTCTCATGAACTAAGATCTAAAGCTATTAAACAGCAACCTAAACCACATATACAACCTAAGTCTGATGAGACTGGTTTTAATTTTGCTCGTTTACCTAAATTTCTAAATCTGGATTAAAACTCTGGTAATTGCGGTACTTCATCACTGCTTGGTAAGGCACCAGGTACGAACATCTCTTCTGAGCCTGATTCGTCGTTGTTACTCTCTTTCATTTGTCTAAGAGTAGATTCGATTTCAAGCATTTCATATTCGTTTTGTTTCTCTTGTTTTACTTGTTCGTTTTCTATGTCTTTAAGATCTAACGGAACTCTGCGTCCATCACTACCTTGTGCTCTAGGACTTGGCGCTGCGCCCATCTTAGTCGGGCGGGCTTTAGGACTAGCACTAGGCTCAGCTTTAGTTAAATAAAGATTGTCGATAGTGGCGTAGATTACGGCATTATTCGCCCAAGTGATTTTGATAGCTTGAGGTTCTGGTTTCTTAGAAGGGAATACTTTTGATTTTTTGAAATAGTAAGTCTTAGAGATTACATGTTTGCCAGTTTGCATCCTATCGTAAGCAATACCAGGGTTAGAGCGATTAACCATTTTTTCTAGCTGGGCATTGATATTGCTCTCTGATCTAAGTGGGGCTAGGGCTTTGGCTTTCCTGCCACTCATCCAAGCTATGTCTTTAATTGGCATATCAGTAAGTTCATCATAGTGAACCATTAACTGAAACTCATCACCAGCAGCTGGAATGATTATGTCTGCTCTTAGTGGATATTTATTAGAACTAGAAGCGAAGAGTTTTTCCACATGGGTGAATTCACTTAAATAATTCTCGCTTATGGGATTAGTGCTTTTGCTTTTTTTAGCTAGAGCGGTATTAGTGCTGGCTAATGTAAGTGATAGTAGTAATGCTAGTAGGCGCATATAGTAATTCTACCTAATGTTTTGAATTTAATACATTTACATTAAAGAATCTACTCAACTAGACCGATGTGACTAGTATGAGGACTTTAGCCCCTAAGTCTATTTTTGTATCGTTGTTACTAGTCCTTTTGGTTCTGCCGGCTAAAGCTGCTCGTTTTGAGCTGGTTGAAGAGTCTGCTGCAGCTGTTAGACAGATTGCAACTGCCGAAATTAGTGCTACAAGTAAAAAATCAAAGTTTACCAAGATTTACGATACTAAGCTGGCTCGTCAGCGCACCATTAAAGATGGTTTATTGCTCAAATTTGTTAATGGTAGCTCTGACTCTGCTATTGAAGAATTTATCAAGGTCAACTCTCTTAAACTGGTTTCTAAACTTAGTAAAAATACTTATTTAGTGAAAGTACAAGCTAAATTCGATGAAGAGCTTGATGCTACTGAACTGTTAGCTGTGATTAATAAAGTTCATGATCAAAGTACTAGGACTTTAGCGACAGCTGATCTGAATATTCTTGAATCTGTTGATCTTAATGAATATAAACAAATTACTCCTCACTTGCTTGAAACTGTTGATACTCAAAAAGAATGGCATCTTAAGAATAATGGCGTGAATGGACTTAAAGCTGGTGCTGATATTAAGGCTTATGGTGCTTGGGATATTTCTAAAGGTTTTGGTTCTAAAGTTGCTGTGATAGATACGGGCTTTGATGTGAAGAATCCTGATATTAATTTTGCTGATAATAGTTTTAACGCACTTAGCGTAGATGAGGATGGTAGAGTCTCCGACCCAGATGAGGAGTTCGATGCTGCTGCTCCAAGTTATTCTAACGAAAATCATGGTACTGCTGTTGCTGGTATTATCGCCGCTAAAGACAATGGCAAAGGCGTAGTTGGCGTAGCTCCTGAAGCTCAGGTTATACCTATAAGATTAATTAACGACTATGGTACGGTTTCAGCAGCTCAGATTATCGCTGCTCATCGTAAGGCTGATGAACTCGGCGCACAAATTATCAATAATAGTTGGGGTAGTTATGATCCTAGTCTTAAAGATGGGGAGAGTTTAGAACTTAGTAGTGCTGAAGCTGAGATGTATGAAGATGTCGCTGAGAATGGTAATCATGGTCGCGGAATTTTAGTAGTTTTCGCTGCTGGTAATTCTGGTAATAAGGATTTTAATAACGCGCCAGAAGCTAGGCAAGATTGTGTACTCGCTGTGGGCGCTACTGACAGTACCGACCAACGTGCAAGTTATAGTGTCTATGGTAGCGAACTAGATCTGGTTGCTCCAGGTGGTGGTGCTCAATCTATTGTTACTACTGATAGACGCGATCAAATGCGTAACGTCGGTGGCAAAATGAAAGTTAAAATCAAAGGTTACGCTAAAGGCAATATTGCGGAGAATTTCCATGGTACAAGTGCAGCGGCTCCTGTTGTAGCTGGAGTTGCGGCTTTAGTTTGGTCAGTGAATCCTAAGTTAACAGTTACTCAAGTGCGTGAGATTTTAGAATCTAGTACTGATAAAGTGATTAATGCAAAATATGTTTATGATGCTAGTACTGGTAAGAACCTTGAGTTAGGTTACGGCAGAGTTAATGCTGAAGCTGCGGTGAAGGCGGCGTTAGCTACTTTAGATTAGTTCAGGTAATGCCAATCACTAAAAGAAGCTGCTTGACCTTTATTATCAAGAAGATTCCAGACAGTGGCGTTTCTGATTTGGAAGCGTTTGCCTGATTTTGAGATTCTTATACCGCTGTAGTTTTTTGAATAGCCTTGTTTGCTTACTTCTTCTAGTAATCTCAGTCTTTCTTCTCTTTCTTGGGGTTCGGCGGTGTGTTTGGATGGAGTCTTGATTAGCTCTTCTGTGGTGAGCTCCCATAATTCTAGAGCGGCTTTGTTTGCGTATTGTAATAGAGGATCAGGGTCTGCGTTGTGTGAGACTACTACTATTGGTGCTTGGTATAAATCTTCTGCGCTGATTAG
>CAZQXM010000060.1:0-9167 GCA_964597205.1 uncultured Gammaproteobacteria bacterium | reverse complement strand
TTCAATATTAGACATCAAACCCATTATATAGTTGCTACTGGCTTTTGCCTAGCAAAAGAGGCATATTAATGAAGAACGAGCACAAGATAAAATACCAACTTGCTCGCAAACCAACACTACTGCCATGGTCTATCATAAGCTCTTATTATTTTTATTAATTTCTTTCCTAGTTTAAGCTCTTCACGCAAATTAGGTGTGACTATCCATGCTTCTTTAAGTCCAAGTTCATCCATCGCATATTCCAGCGCTCGTATTTCTCGCTCTCTAGTCTCTGCATTAGTAATATCGTAACAAGCTTGTACTAATAATTTTTTTGAAGGTAACCAAAAATCTACCTCAAAACCTTGCTCTGTTTTGTAGTAATAAACTTCACGCCAATATCTACGCAAATCAAGAAAAACAAAATTTTCAAATATTTGACCAAATCTATCACTAATACTAAAACCTATAGTCTGAGCGAGTCCGGGGTCTATACAATAAACTTTCTTAGCTGCTATTTGTTGACGCTTAACCGAACTATCAAAAATATTAATTACAAAAAACAACCATGCTGATTCTAAATGTTCAATATAGTTTTTTACTGTTGTAATGCCTGCTATTTGCAAATATTGCCTAAGCTTATTAAAAGCAATAGGGCAAGCTATATTACTTGCTAAATAACGAGCTAATTCTTTAACCTGCTTTTCTGCTTGAATACCATATCTAACCAATACATCTCGATAAATAATATTTTGATATAGCGTCAAATTAAACTCTTCATCTGCAAGCTTCAAACTGAGAGGCACAGAGCCTTCTCGTAAATAATTTACAAAACGTTGATTAGTTAAAGCTCGCTCTTTAGTTGTAGCTAATTTAGTTGGCTGAGGCTGCTGCTTATAACTAAGATACTCGTTAAAAGAAAATGGAAATAATTCAACCATTATATGGCGCCCAGTAAGCCTAGAACCAAGCTCTCTACTAAGCAGCTCAGCATTAGAGCCAGTGATATAGAACTTATAACCACTGTCTGAAAGTCTCCTGACAAAAAGCTCCCAGGCTTCTATATTTTGAATTTCATCGATAAAAAATGTTTTATGATCACCATAATGCTCTATTAGTATTTCTAGTAATTTATTGAACTCTTTAGTTTCAAACCCTAACAGTCTTTCATCCTCAAAATTAATATAAAAAAAGTCTTGATCATAGTAATATTCAGACACGATCTGTCTAAGCAAAGTAGACTTACCTGAACGGCGCAAACCAGAAATTACTACCACCAATTCGTTATCAACATACTTTGAAACATCTGTTAGCTTTTCTCTAATAACACCAAGATCTTTAGCCAAAAAATCCTGACGCTGTTCAGCTAAAACTGCCGCCAAATTATTATCTATCATACAATCAGTATACCACTTTTTATCATTTCATAAATCATAAATTATCCACTTTTTATCATTTCATAAATCATAAATATAAATCTTGTGGCTCTATAAAGCCTTTTAGCTTCCACAAATCCGAAGCTTGAGTTTTAGTTATCTCTTTAGATCAAGAACTTGTAAGACTTCTATTTTAGACATAAAACTCTCCTTTTTGAACAATTATACCATATATATGTAAGATGCGCCTAAAATCCTCATTGATATAATCAGCTTCCATGCGCGAAAAAGAATTTTTGATGATACCTGGACCAACACCTGTACCTGAGTCTGTACTGCAGGCATTGGCTAAACACCCAATCGGACACAGATCCAAAGAGTTCTCTAAAATTTTTATGTCAGCCACCGAAAAACTTCAGTGGATAGCACAAACTAAAAACGACGTCTTCATCTACACCGCAAGTGGTACTGGCGCTATGGAAGGAGCAATCTCTAACACCGTAAACCCAGGAGATAAAGTTCTTTCACTAGTAATTGGTGTTTTCGGACAGCGTTTCGCTGATATCGCTAAACTCTACGGCGCTGATGTCGAGATCATCAAAGCCGAGCCTGGACAAGCGATAGACCCTGAGACTCTACGCGCACGCCTTAAGCAAGACAGCAATAAAGAAATTAAAGTAGTTACCCTAACTCACTCAGAAACTTCTACGGGGACAGCTAACGACATTAAGACTCTTGCTGCAATTATCCGCGAGCATGGCGCGCTCGTCATGGTAGATACCATTACTAGTCTAGGTTGCATGGAAGTAAAAACCGACGAATGGGGCTTAGATGTAGTAGTCTCTGGTTCACAAAAAGGTTTTATGATACCTCCGGGACTAGCTTTCATCTATGTATCACCTAAGGCTTACGAGTATAAAGCTAAATGCAAATCACCTAGTTATTATTTCTGCTGGAAGCAAGCTCAAAAGGCTCTCAAGGACAGTACTACACCTTGGACTCCTAACGTCTCACATATTATCGCTCTTGAAGTTGCGCTTAATATGATGCAAGAAGAAGGAATAGAAAATATTTTCGCGCGCCATCTACGTCTGCGCGATTCACTAAGAGCCGCCGTAAAAGCACTAGGCTTAAAACTACTCACCGAGGATAAGACAGCCTCTGCAGCTATCACTGCTATCTATCCACCTGATGGAGTTAGCGTGCCTGATATTCGTGCTGGCTTCAAAAAAGACTGGCAGATTACTGTTGCTAACGGACAAAAAGAATTACTGGATAAGATTTTCCGTATGGGACATCTTGGTTATGTAGTAGATAGAGATATCGCTGCTGGAGTAGTAGCACTAGAGGGTGTTCTCTCTAAACTCGGTCACAAATTTAAACTTGGAGCTGGGGTTGCTGCATATCAAGAATTTTTGCAGAATAAGCAAGCAGTGGGTTAGTCATTGCGAGCGAAGCGAAGCAATCCATTAATAGATCGCCACGCGGCTACGCCGCTCGCGATGACATCAACTGTTGAGCACCACCAGCTAGTAACTGCTCTGCCAGCTTCAGTCCAAGTGACTCTGCTTCTTCAAGCGTTCCACTGATCTCAGCTGTCAATTGCTGAGTGCCATCCACAGAACAAACCACTCCTGAGTATTTAAGATGCTGGTGATTCAATTCAGCATAGATACCGACAGGAGCGGAGCAACCACCCTGAAGTGTCCTCAGGAAGGCTCTTTCACCGCGCACTATTAAATCATCATCTTGCGAGTTAATTTTCGCTAGTAACTCACGCAAGCGAGCAGACTTAACACTAGTAGATTTAATCTCTACAGCCAGTACCCCTTGACCTATAGCTGGAAGAACCTGACGCGGATCTAGATACTGGGTTATTCGCTCACTGAGCCCCTGACGGTTTAGCCCGGCAGCGGCTAATACGATTGCGTCAAACATCACGTCATCGCGAGTGGCGCAGCCACGTGGCAATCCATTAATGGATTGCTTCGCTTCGCTCGCAATGACATCAAGTTTCCTGAATCTAGTCGCCAAATTCCCGCGCATATCTCTAAACTCTACTTGCCCGTATAATCGCTTAAGCTGAGCTATGCGCCTTGGGCTAGACGTGCCCACTACGCGTGCTTTAGAAATATGATCTATACCCTCTTCTAGTGCTCGCTGCGACATGCAGACCACATCACGAACATCTTCGCGCTTAGAAGTGCAAGCTATCTCTAAACCAGCCGGCAAACTAGTCGGCAAATCTTTCATACTATGCACAGCTAAATCTATAGTCTCCGCTAATAAAGCCTGCTCAAGTTCTTTAGTGAACAATCCTTTCACATCACCTTGCGGAATCTGCGCCAAAGGCGTATCAAGTATAAGATCACCTTCTGATTTAACTTTGATAATTTCTATTTCTAAATTTGGTTCTATAGCGAGCAACTGATCTCTAATCATCTCAGTCTGTATGAGAGCTAATTTACTATCACGACTGCCTATAATTATCTTCATTTGTCATTGCAAGGAGCGTAGCGACGAAGCAATCCATTAACTAATAATTGTGCCAACCTCAAGTCCGCAAACTATGTCTCGCACCGCACCTGGTCTAGCGAAGTCAAACACCGCTATAGGAATATCGTTTTCCTTACAGAGCGCCACTGCTGATGTGTCCATGATTTTAAGGTCTTTATTGATCACATCATAGTGAGTAAGGGTTTTGAATTTAGTTGCAGTTCTATTAGTCTTAGGATCAGAATCATAAACTCCATCCACACCATTCTTCGCCATGAGTAGTAGTCCGCAGTTCATCTCAGAAGCTCTTAGTGAAGCCGCTGTATCAGTCGTAAAGAAAGGATTACCAGTACCACCAGCAAATATCACTACGCGACCTTTCTCTAGGTGACGCATCGCACGACGGCGAATATATGGTTCAGCGATTTCAGC
Organism: uncultured Gammaproteobacteria bacterium; assembly: GCA_964597205.1. Taxonomy (GTDB): domain Bacteria; phylum Cyanobacteriota; class Vampirovibrionia; order LMEP-6097; family LMEP-6097; genus CAYUFH01. Next base: position 4,884 of record CAZQXM010000060.1, on the reverse strand, counting down.
CATAGTGATAGCTGATTGCACGCGAGTGGCTACACCGTGCTTCTCAAGCACGCCCTGCAGCACTATAGAATTCATAATGGTCGCAAGCATACCGACATAATCAGCCGCCGCTCTATCCATGCCTAGTTCAGCAGATTTCTGCAAACCACGAAATATATTACCGCCACCTACGACGATACAGACCTGCACGCCCATGCGCACGGCCATAGCGACCTCTTCAGCGATCCTATCCACCACCTCAGGTGATATCCCAAGTCCGCCATCACCCATCAGGGCTTCGCCGCTTAATTTAAGTAGTACTCGCTCGTATTTAATTTGCAAACCTGATAAATTATAGCTCTGGAACGGGGGATTAAGCAGTTTTGTCGTTGTCGAACTAGGGGGCTCATAGGGCGAAATACGCATTTATGTTAAGATAATTAACGCGATTTCTACTAGTTTTAATTTCCCAAAGCTCCAAGCTTTTGCCACTCAGCGGACCAGGCTTTTAACTAATCCTAATAGAACCGCGACAGAAATTAAAGAGGCTTTTGATACCGAGAAACAAGTCATTAAGAATATTAGTACAGAGTTATTACCAAAAATTATAGAAGTTTACGCTGCGCATTTTGATCAATTAGTTAAAAGCCAGGCTCTTCCAAAAAACCCTAGAAATGAGTTCAAAGTACCAACGACAATTGAAATTGATGGGAAGCCTTTTAATCTATATGTCAAATGCCAAAACCCAGCAAATCAATTACCACCCGGTTCTTCTTATGAACAATACTGGCAAATGGACTTAAGATTCACACTAAATAACGAGCAGCAGAGTATTCGCATTAATACAAGCGGTAATTTTAGAGATGGAAAGCTTGGGCAAGATTCTAGAATGCAAGATGGGGATCAAGTATTGGCTTACAATAGTTTCAACCCTGCCAGCGTCGGACAAAGCGGGAATGAGCCATTAGAACTACTCAGCCTACGTCGGATCTCAGATTTAAATCGTTCTACCTGGTTAAGCAACCAAAATCATGCCATATCACGCGACGAAGTCCTTTACCGTGACCCTGTGACGAGAGAGTATGATCACAGCGCAATAGCAGCAGCCCTAGCAAATTAGACGTGACTTAAATAACCTTCCAGCTTCTCAAACTTCCCTGGCTCACGCAATTTCTTCATGGCTTTAAACTCAATTTGTCTTACACGCTCGCGAGTAATGTTGAAGATTTTACCTACTTGCTCAAGAGTACGAGTTTGACCATCCTCTAGACCGTAACGTAGTTTAAGCACTTCAGCTTCACGCGGCAATAGATCTACTAGTAGTTCTTTAATATGCTCGCGTAGCATACGCTCAGTGCTACTAACATCTGGCTGGCAGCGTGGCTCATCTGCGATGAACTCAGAAAGTGAACTATCTTCTTCTTTGCCTAGTGGAGTCTCTAAAGACACAGGGGTTTTATTAGCATTCATTATCTCTTTGAGCTTCTTCATGCTTACACCCATAGCCCAAGCGAGCTCCTGGTCTGTAGGTTTGCGCGTTAGCTCCTGAGACAACTGTCTAGTGATCTTTTTATAGCGATTAATAGTCTCAACCATATGCACTGGCACGCGGATGGTACGTGACTTATCGGCAAGACTGCGGGTTATGCCTTGACGTATCCACCAAGTAGCATAAGTAGAGAACTTATAACCTTTCTCGTGATCGAACTTCTCAGCCGCACGAATAAGACCTAGGTTACCTTCTTGAATAAGATCTAGGAATGGCAGACCTCTATTAAGGTACTTCTTAGCGATACTTACTACTAATCTTAAGTTAGCTTGTACTAGTTTACGCTTAGCCGTTTCGCCACCCTTGCCGCCCTTCACAATCAAGCGTGCAAGTTTAATTTCTTCTTCTGCGTTCAATAGTGGAATACGACCAATCTCTTTAAGATAGAGTTTGATTGAATCTTCAGCCCCATCAGAGCGAGTAGAGTAGTAGCGGACCTCAGTTGCTTCTTCTTCAGCAGGCGCAACTACATCATCATCAGCCTCAACAACTACAGCAGCTGCAACCCCAAGCAGTTCTGTTTCTACTTCATCATCTTCTTCTAAAATTACAGCAGTATCATCTGCAGCTTCGTTTCTTGACATCAGCTTTTACCTCTTTTTGTTATCGCCTATGACTTACTTTGTCGCAATTTGTTCCCGTTCTCGAAAAACTTTTTCAATAGAGATAACTATAAGTGATTCGGGCCCAAAGACCAAGTTAATTTTTTTTAAACAAGTGATTGCAGAAAAAGTGGCCGGAAATTTTTTTATTTGCTAATGAGAAAAATTAATTCCCGGCGAGTCTGGACTAGTGTTCGCATGCTAGGCGCATGAGCCCGAGCGACCGGTAGCATAATCGACACCAACGTGTCGATTATGCGCTAACGACCAAGAGTGCAAAATCTAAACTTTGCACTCAAAGTTAAAAGCGCAAAAACGTGACGTAAGTCACCTTTTTGCTAGGTTCCAACTGTCCAGGAGTTCATGTACTCAAGCATGCTCGAACTCAGCGTATCGATACTAATACCCATCGCCTTAAGTTTAAGTCTTGCAATCTCCATATCCAGCTCTGCAGGCAGAGTGTGGATGCGGTTCTCAAGTTTACCTACGTTCTTTATTAGATACTCAACCGCTAATGCTTGGTTAGCAAAACTCATATCCATAACTGCAGCAGGGTGTCCTTCAGCAGCAGCTAGATTGATTAAACGACCTTCACCTAAGACAATAACTGAACCTTTGACTTTAGATTTCTGAGGATCACGAACATATTCTTCAGCAAACTGACGAACTTGGTTCACTCCACTAGACATTTCACGCAAAGCAACTAGATTAAGCTCCAGATCAAAGTGACCAGAGTTACAAACTATAGCCCCATCTTTCATAACCGCGAAGTGTTCGCGATCAATAACGTGACGATTACCAGTAATAGTAATGAATATGTCACCGATAGCTGCAGCTTCACTTATCGGCAGCACTCTAAAACCATCAAGGCTAGCTTCTATGGCTTTAATTGGATTCACCTCGGTAACTACTACGTCAGCACCTAAACCCTTAGCGCGCATCGCCGTACCGCGACCACACCAGCCATAACCTACTACCACTACAGTTTTACCTGCAATCAATATATTAGTAGCGCGAATCACACCATCGAGGGTGGACTGTCCTGTGCCATAACGATTATCGAACATGTGTTTGGTTTGGCTATCATTAACTGCCATCGCTGGGAAGCTAAGTACTCCATCAGCTTGCATCGCTCTCAGGCGTACGATACCAGTAGTAGTCTCTTCAGTAGTACCGATAATATCTTTGATTTGTCCAGGACGTTCTTTAAGTAGAGTAGCAACCACATCTGAACCATCATCCATAATGATTTGTGGTTTAGTGTCTAGCGCAATATTTACGTGTTTGATATAGGTATCAGTGCTCTCACCTTTCATTGCATAAACAGATATGCCATGGTTCTTAACTAGCGCCGCCGCTACATCATCTTGAGTAGATAGTGGGTTACTAGCGATTAGCGTACAATCTACGCCACCAGCCTTAAGTGCAATCGCCAAATGCGCTGTTTCAGTGGTTACGTGCGCGCAGGCGATCATACGATAACCCTTAAGTGGTTGTTCTTTAGCGAATCTTTCACGAATTGAGCGCAGTACCGGCATTTCTTTGCCTGCCCAATCTATACGTCTTTGACCCATATCAGCAAGGCTGATGTCAGTGATTTCGTAGCTAGTCTGTGTTGTATTAGTCATCAAGATTATTGTAGCAAGATGACTAGAAAAAGCTTATTTCTCTTGCATTAAACGCCTTAATTCAGGGTCATCTGTTCTACTAAGAAATCTGTATATAAACCAATACATCACTCCCATCAAAAATAAAGCTACTATTGCTTGTATTAAAAGTGGATTCATGGTTGCGTCCTCCTAAATGAACGCTCTAGACACCAGTCCCTGAGCTTCATATCATTATAACTTACTTTTAATAAGAAATCGCAAGCAATAACACTGAGCATTGCCGCAAAGAGTCTGAATATAAAAATCCAACCTAAGTCCATCCCAGTAAAGACAACCTGTGTAATAAATATCCCGAACGGTGTACCTGCTATAAATGCAAGCATTCTTGTTGCTTCGGCCCTAAATTTTAAACTGTCGTACTGAGTCCCCGTATCTACCATTATTGTCCCCCTTATAGTTACTAGTTTTAGCAAAATGGCTGTGAAAATAAAAGATGTCATTATCAACCTAGCGACCTTTAATAAATTATCCGACTGAGCTGGTATTATGTGACTTTAATGTGGAGGCTGGTTGACTTAAGTTAACACGAAATGCAAGTAAAAAGACGACTAATAACCAAGCACGAATTGCCCTATTTTGACATAACCAAGAGTGACAAAACAAAGATCACTGAAAAGGGTTTTTCAAAGAAACCATTAAAAAAAACCATCTTGGTTGTTTATAGCGGCACAGATGGCTTTCATTTTCGTATAAATTTAACTGGTAATCAATGCTCATTTGGAATCCAGAGGAAATTTAATGAGTCTGACTCTCACTTTATGGCGTACAGATCCATTAAAGATGGGACGCTATGTCGCCCTATGACAATGGCTGAAAAGCAAAGATTACTAGAACATTTATGTACAAACGAAATCACCATTGAGTATTCTTACCCAACTAGAGAAAAGATTGCAAAAACAAAAAAGCGCTTTTTACAAGTCGTAAAAGAAGAAGCCACAAAACTTGGCATCACTGTCCCAGCAACACTAGGACAAAGCCCAAGAGAAAACGCCGTTATACTAGCCTCTTGAAAACAGCTCCCCCAAACACCCTACAACCCACTAAATATAAGCCCCCCAGCTTAGTTAGAAGGGCTCTAAATCAG
>CAZQXM010000059.1:5360-9179 GCA_964597205.1 uncultured Gammaproteobacteria bacterium | reverse complement strand
ATTGCTCACAGGTTAGAGACCGTCGCTGATTTTGATAGGGTGGTGGATATTTCGGCTAGCTAGCTTACTGTTTTGGAATCTGTTTACTTTCTGATTTTAAACGTCTTTGTAATTTTTTGACATCTTCCTCTGCTGGTAAATTTTCTGGTACTATTCCATGCTTCTGGAGCATCTCCCTCATACTTTTATTACTCTTTATGTGCTCAGAGCTAATGCTGCTTTCTCCTTGCATCTCAGAGTCTTTTTTAACGTTGAAATTAGTCATTTCATTAGCAAGATCTTTTGCTTTGATAGTTACTGATGGAAGAAAATCAGCAAGTGCTCTCTTTTCTGGGACACCGAGCTTTTCTTTCATTTTTTGGGTACTATTGCCGCCGAAAAGAGCAGTATCACCTTTGCTGCGTACGCGCGCAAAACCTTGACTATCTACTCCCCGCTCGAATAAAATTCCAGACAGTTCATTTTCTCTAGCTTGCAATCGATCTATTTCAGCCAGCCTTTTCTCTAGGACTTCTTGTTTGCGAGTTTGCACTGCAAAATAGGTCATAGCGAAAGCTATTTCATCTTTGCGAGGATCACCATTTTGGGCAATTAAATAGCAGGCATAGCGGCTGAGTTTTATATCGTTTATCTCACGACCTGCTCCACTGCCAAGATTGACCATTTTCCTGGCGTCAGGAAAATGGTCAGAAGGCTCTTGCTTAGAGCTTTTGCAGGCTATCTTGGCTCTGTTGATTACCTTTTCAAAATTCTCCCATTTGTTGTATCCAAGCAATAATTGCAACTCACGTGCGTACCAAAATTCGATGCTATCCTCACCATGGACGCTATTTTCAAAGGTTTTGTGTAATTGTGCGATCAATTCTGTTTTCATATAGTCCTGCTTTATCAACCTTGCTAGATTTATTGTACCATATTAATGTAAGGGTAAGTATTAAATTTGCATAATCTGTAAGTCTCTGTGGTTTCTATTGACCATTTTCCTGACGCCGGGAAAATGGTTCTATACCAGTTGTAATGCGCATTTGCTATGATTATCCCCCTCATGAAGAAATTCAAAGCCTATTTATATTTTGCTCTTGCCTTTGTTTTTTTTGCTTTAAGTTTCGTTATAATGCTGGTCCCGACTGAAGATACGTCGAAGATGATTCAGCGTGATAGTCACTATGCTGTTGCTTTTCGTAACCTCTTAATAACTAAGATGGGAAGCGGGGCGATGCGTAACCTGAATATTTAACTACTTAGTCCTCGACCCAAAATACTTCTTCAAAAACGTCTCATCCAAACTATATCTCCCAGCTCCCTGACTGAGTAATACGCCTAACATAACAAAATAATACAAGGCTATTTCAAAACCACCATCTTTAACAGCGAAGACTTGAGTGCCGTGCACTAGGAAGATAGCAACTAACATTACTACCATTAAAGGAAAAGCAATAAACCTAGTACCTAAACCTAAGACTAGTAATACTACTCCGAGGGCTTCGCTAGTAGTAGCCAAGAATGCCATCAGTTCTGGCGCTGGTAGGTGCAGACCATCTTTGAACCAAGTGATAATACGCTCGAAATGATTTATTTTTTTGATGGCTGGCTCGAAGAAACCATAGGCAAGTGTTAAGCGCAATACTAATAAAAAAAGTTCCTTAAAATTGCTGAAAAGTTTTGTTATTCCTTGAATTAATTTTTCCATTAATCTTGATGATAATCTACAGTTAATTCTTCGTAAAGCCTTTATAGACAAGCATTGTTTTATTGTTTATGATGATGAAGGTCTTAATAGACCCTGATTAACGATGGTGCAAAAAATTCTAAGTAGCGAAGAGAACAGTTCAGCCAAGTTCTTTATGTTTTCAGCGATTGTATGGCTGGTTGTCGGTATGGGACTGGGCTTGCTCGGTGCCCTTGAGTTCTCGGCCCCAGATCTTACTAAGGGTATTGCGCAGCTTTCTTTTACTCGTATACGCCCAGCACACGTTAATATCGTTGCTTTCGGTTGGCTATCTATGGCAAATATTGGCTCTGCGCTATATATCATCCCTGCGCTTTGCAAAACTAAACTTTATTCTGAGAAACTTGCGAATTTCGTTTGCTATGTTTGGAACTTCGTTGTTGGTGTAGGTGCTATTACTCTTATGAACGGCTACACTGAAGGGCGTGAGTATGCTGAGCTTCGTGAACCATTTGATGTGCTTGTTGTAGTTGGTTTAGTTTTACTTTCTTATAACTTATTCAGAACAGTTCTTAACCGCCAAGTCAAGAAACTATATGTTTCTGTTTGGTATATTATGGGTGCGTTTTTCTGGATGCCACTAGTTTACATAGTAGGTAATAGAACTTTCGTTGCGATGGATGGTCTTAACGACGGTATCCTTAACTGGTTCTACGGTCACAACATACTTGGTATGTGGTTTACAGTTCTTGGTGTAGGCATCGCTTACTATATGCTTCCTAAGATGAGCGGCAAGCCGGTTTGGAGTCACTCACTCTCGATGGTTGGTTTCTGGACTATTGCGTTTTTCTACGCACCGACTGGTACTCACCACTTATTGCAGTCTCCAGTTCCTGAGTGGCTTAAAGCACTAGCTGTAATTTTCTCAGCAGCGCTTGTAATTCCAGTTATCTCTGTTCTTACTAATTTCTATATGACTATGAAAGGTAGTTGGTGGATGTTAACTACCAATATGCCACTTCGCTTCGTGATGACTGGTGCACTGTTCTATTTATTCACTTGCATACAAGGTCCTTTCCAAGCGACTCGCGGTATCAACTGGTACATTCACTTCACTCAGTGGGTAGTAGGGCACGCACACGCTGCGCTCTTAGGTACTTTTACATTTTTCGTTATAGCTTCGGTTTACTATGGGGTGCAACGCTTCACAGGTAGACGCATCTATAGTGTGGCTTTAGTTAAGTGGCATTATTGGTTACTATTTATAGGATTCTCAATATTCTATCTAGTGCTTACTATTGCTGGACTTCAGCAGAGTGTAGGTTGGGCTCTTGGATATCCAGTTGCGCAGTGGTCATTAGTACTGCCTCCGATGTGGTTTGCCCGTGCTATAGGCGGCGTGATGATGTTCACTTCTAGCTGCTTATTTGCTTACAATATTTATATGACCATGAACAGTCCATCGTTAGCGAGCGAAGAAGAATTACAAATGGCTGTACCAGTGGAGGAGAAATAATAATGGCTGACAACAATAAAATTGGTGCTAAAGGTTATTTGCTTCCAGCAATAGTGGTAGTAATTTCTTTCCTTACTATATATACTGTCGTGGTTTTAATTCCAGACATGGCGGTGTTTAAGGTAGAACCTAGCAAATACGCTACCCAGTATGTTCTTACTGATGATAATGGCGAGATTGTTCTGGATGCTAAAGGCAAGCCAGTAAAAAACAAAGCTGGACTTGGAAGAGACATCTATGTTCGCGAAGGTTGCTTCTACTGCCACTCACAGTTTGTGCGCCCTCAAGATAGAGATTTCGGATCTAAGGTTGCAGCTGGTGACTATGTTAACGAGACTCCTAACGTACTAGGTACTTCTCGCACAGGTCCTGATCTAAGTAATGAAGGTGGTAAGTTACCTGATGCTTGGCATAAAGGTCACTTGAAGTCACCGCGTAATTATACGCCGGGTTCTATAATGCCTTCGTTTAGTTACCTAAGTGATGAAGATTTAGATCTATTAGTTACATATTTACAGACCTTAGGTGTGAAGAGACTAGAAGATCCAGCTAATAGATCTTTATACGAAGCATATTACCCTGAAGCTGATACTGCTTTCTGGGAAGCTTCTAAAAAACACAAACCTAACGTAGA
>CAZQXM010000059.1:2196-5260 GCA_964597205.1 uncultured Gammaproteobacteria bacterium | reverse complement strand
CCGCGCATTCTTGAGAACTATAAGAAGATAGAAGCTGCTAAAGCTAGCGCGCCTGCTTCAGCTGCTCCAGCAGGAGGCGGACATTAATGATAGATAAAGCATTATTGCATCAGTGGATACTTGCGAACTTCAATAAAGAAGGAATAGCAATGTTCTCTGTTCTGTGCTTGTCTTTCTTCGCGCTTGCGTCGGTGTTTGCTAAATGGGCTTTCGATCAAGGTCAATTTACGAATATTGAAGAAGCTAAGTTTGAGATGATGGAGTTATAAGAAGAATTATGGATGAAATGTCACCAGTAGATCTAGATAGCGGCAAAGGAGTACCTAAGGAGTTTATGCGTGGTGCGCTGCCGACATCAGAGTATAAAGTAGGACACCACAAACCACCAACGGTGCTTGTAGTGCTTTATCTATTAGTGATAGTTTGGGCGGCAATTAGTTGGATTCCTTTTTATGGTTATTAAAATGATAAACAACCCTAGATTTAAAACTGGCGCGGCGATCTTCGCCCTAGTACTATCACTTAGTGCTTGTGGTAGCTATGACCCTAACAAGTCTGGCAAGACTCAAAAATTACAGCAAGTTCTTATAGATGAAGCGGCTAGTGCTGATGATCTTGAGTATCCTAATTACGACCCTTCTATTATCAAAGGTAAGGAAGTATATAAAGCTAACTGTGCTAGTTGTCATGCTAATGCTGCTGGTGGTCCAGATAGAATTCTCACTAAAGAATTTATGCGTACTAGAGCACCTAAAGATCAGTACCTGACTATAGTTCATGGTAATGATGCTGGCATGCCTAGTTTTAGGCACACTCTAACTCGCGATCAGCGTTGGGATGTACTAATGTATGTTCGCGCTGAAGTGCTTGGTTACTTCCCGATGAACTCAGCTGAGTTAGCTGAAATGGATAAAATCTTTGGTGCGAACTGTGCTGTTTGTCATGGTACTCGCGGTGATGGTGATGGACCATTGCATAAATCTATAGAGCCGAAGCCTGCTGATTTCAATATGTTCACTAGGCTTTACACTAAGACAGATGACTTGCTCTTTAGTGAAATCTCTAACGGGATTCCTTGGACTGCAATGCCAGCTTGGAAGGATCGTTATGACTATGATCTTCACTATGCTTTCGACGATGAACTGAGATGGAAACTTGTGAATTACGTTCGTCAGTTCGGCTTCTCGCAAGAGATATTTAGACTTGATGAAGGTCGCCAGCGTATTGCTGAATATAAAGCCAAACTCAAGGAGGCTAAAAAATAATTATGAGTAACGATCTTGATAGACGCAATTTTATAAAAGCTCTGCTCGCAGTGCCTATAGTAGGTTCATTCGCTGCTTTTTTGATGTCGCCTTTCGTGCGTTACCTCAAACCAACATCTGGTCCTTTAGCGACTGCTGAAGTGTTCAAGCGCCCTGATAAGCCTGCTCCTATAGAGATTGTTAGATTCTCGCTTAGTGATTTCCCTGAGCCTTGGTCGTTTAAATATTTTATGTTCCAAGAGACTAACCGCGAGTATACAGCGGTAGGTCAGCAAATCAAAACTATACCTGGTGCTGTTGTTAGATTAACTTCTAGTACTAATGGTGTTCCTGATTTCGTAGTATTTAGCCGTGTTTGCCCGCACCTTGGTTGCGTGTTTAATTTCGTTCCAGTTGAAGCTGAAGTAGCTGCTGGTTATAACTACACGCCAAATCCAGGTCAAAAAGTCTTCGCTTGCCCTTGTCACCTATCGGTTTATGATCCGATGCAGGAAGACACCAAAGGCAGAGGTAAAGTGGTCTCTGGTCCAGCGCCTAGATCACCATTTAAATTTAATTTCGAAGTTAAAGATGGCACCCTTGCCATTTCTAGCTTAGAGTCTGGAGGTATTTCCTAAGATGTTAGCCTTAGTACAATCTGTAGTTAAATTCCTAGAATCTAAAATCAAGAATATTGATTTCTTTGATGAAACTTACGTTGATAAACAGCGCGAAAACGTTTGGTATAAACTTGGTCCTTTGCAGTGGATAACTTGGATAACAACTATTGCCACTGGTCTTGTTCTTGTGATGTGGTACATCCCAACTATGGATGAGGCTTATGACAGCATCATCGTTATTCAAGAGCATATGCCTCTTGGTTGGTTGTGGCGCGGTATGCATAAGTATGCTGCTGACGCGTTCATAGTAGTTTGTACTATGAAGATGTATAGAATGTTCATCTGTGCTGACTATAAAGGCAACCGTGAGCTTAACTTGTGGATTTGCTTTTTCCTACTTCTATTAGGTTTTTATTCTGGACTTTCTGGTTACCTTCTAATCTGGAACCAGAGAGCGTTCTGGGCTACTAAAGTGTTCGCTACTTTCCCTGGTTATATGGATCAGTTCGGTATTAACCTAGCGTTCTTAGGATCTACCGTAGTTAATAAACTTCTTGAGCTTGGAGTACCGACTTCGCTTCCGGGTGTTGGCGTACTCTGGGATATGAAACTACTTAACACCTACGTGAACCTCAACTTAGGTATGGTGACTCAGCAGATACTTCTTGGTGGTAGCGCGATTGGACAAGCGACTATAACTAGGTTCTATTCTATGCATATGGCTCTTTCTACTATTGGACTTATAGTGGTTGAACTTTATTTCTACAGTAATAAGAAAAAACGTTTTAATATTCCTTGGTCAGAGGGTTTCCTTGTGATCGCGATGATAGCTGCGGCAGCTACTATATTCCCTGCTGAGATGGGCGCGCGTGCAAACCCTTCTGTTACTCCACTACCAATTCTTTCTGACTGGTACTTCCTTGCTCTTTATCAAATGTATAAGTATATTGAGCCAGTAATGGCAACATTTATTACGATGTTGATTCCTGCTACTGTCTTAATCACGCCATTCTTTGATACTAGTAAAGAGACTAAGATTCATAGAAGACCTGTAATCATGTCTCTGTGTATTATGGGTGCGCTGAATACTATTGCGTTCTCAGCATTGATCATAATGAATATCGCGAATATCAATACTGATCCACCTTATTGGGTTTTCGGTAGTACTATGATCGTCGCTATTGGTATTTATTTCTCAGA
>CAZQXM010000059.1:0-2096 GCA_964597205.1 uncultured Gammaproteobacteria bacterium | reverse complement strand
GCGTCACTAGTTTATATGGCGTTTCGCATTTATGCTGACGAGAAAGCTAACTCTAACCTTAAAGTAGAGTTTGCGCCGTTTGAGTGGTTATATAGGAGCGTATCAAAATGAAAAAATCCAATAATAACTTTATTATAATCGGTGGCTTAATTGCCCTTGCTAACCTAGCTTTCTTCGGCTTGATGTTTAAGCTTATGGCTTACTACGAGCTTATGGGCGCTGATAAGTCCTATTTCGACGAAGGTAGCATTAATAATATTAAGTACATCAATATGGTCACTGGCTTATTTGGCTTTACGGTAGATCCGATGAGTCAGCCAGAAATCACAACTCTGAGTTACGCTGTTTGTTATGGCTTAGCTTTAGTAGTTGCTGGTCTGAGTATATTTATCGCTTGCCGCAAACCTAGTGAGAGTTACGAGGTGAGTGACCCAGTTTAAGTCATGAGGAGAATACAGATTGTTTAATTCAATAGTAAGACAAGGTCAAAAAATATTTCTCAGGATAGAAGATCTCCTCAATAAGACTTTGGGGTCTGAGCAGAATATCCTTTATTACCACGGCGCGGTGCCGAATTTTTTCCTTTGGGTTCTTTTACTCTCAGGATTACTACTGTTCGTGTATTACATGCCGACACTCGAGGGTGCTTACCTTTCTGTTGAGTACATCACAGAGAAAGTAGCTTTCGGAGATATGATCAGAGGTATTCATAGATATGCTGCTGATGGTATGTTGATTGCAGTTTTACTGCACGCAATCAGAGTTTATTTCACTGACCGTTATAGACAATATAGAATCATCGCTTGGTACTCTGGTATCGCTTTATTCTTTATGATGACTATGATCGGTATCTCTGGCTATATCCTAGTCTGGGACGAGCGTTCATACCTTATCGTGATGAAGATGGCAGATTTCTTGCACGCGGTTCCCCTAATCGGTACTGGCATGGCAAGAGCCTTTATTAATGATGATGTGATTTCTAATTACACCATGAGCATGGCTTTCTTCTTGCATACTGGTTTGTCTTTCGCCCTGCTCGTTATGCTTTGGGTGCACTATATGCGCATCTCTCGCCCGGTAGTTAACGTTACTTGGGGTATCGGTGCTCTTCTTATGGGTTTGGTTCTAATTTGTGCTGGTATTTATCCAGCTACTTCTGGACCAGAGGCTGTAACAACAGTAGTGCCGCAATACTTCGCGATGGATTGGTTCTATTTGTGGATATTCCCAGTGATGGACGCGCTAGGCAATGTTAGTACTTGGTTGCTACTACTAGCTGCTACAGTTTTTGTGACACTGTTACCGAACTTCGTAGATGGCGGTGATAGAGAGCCAGCTTACGTAGATGCTGATCATTGTGTTGGCTGCAAACTATGTTCTATAGACTGTCCTTACGAAGCTATTTACATGGCTCCGCGCACAGATGGTAGCAAGTATAAAGAGATCGCAGTAGTAATCAGTGATCGCTGCTCAGAGTGCGGACTTTGTGTGGGTGCTTGTAATTTCGATGCTATTGAGATACCTACTCTCACTTCGCCAGTAGTCATGGATGATATAAGGATTGCTCTAACTAAATAGGAGATTTATGGCAGAAAACGCAACAGCTAAATCAGCAGACCAAGTACAAATCGTAGTGATTGCTTGTAAGCGCAGTGTTAATCTCGACAACCAGCTTGAGAATAAAACTCACCTTAAGGGCGTGACTAACTGTCAGGTGGTGCAAGTGCCATGTAGCGGAATGATTCAGCCGCGTATGATCGAATCAGCCTTCAAAGCTGGTGCTGACGGCACTATTGTGATGGGCTGCCAGATTGGTGACTGTCACTTCCGTGAGGGTAACAAATTCTGCCGCGAGCGTTTACTCGGCAAGCGTCCACCAGTAATCAAAAAGTCAGTTCCCAAGAAGCGTCTAAGAGGTTTATGGATGTCTGAAGTTCAGCTTTCTGTATTCAAAGATCGCATTGAAGAGTTTAAAGAGCATGTTGCTGATGAGCTTGCTAAGGAGGCTAAGTAATTATGGCTGAAGCTAAAAAAGTTAAAAACAATGTAGATGTATTGTTTGATAATATAATTTTTTACGTTATATTCTTCGTGTC
>CAZQXM010000058.1:0-9357 GCA_964597205.1 uncultured Gammaproteobacteria bacterium | reverse complement strand
ATTCTCAAATATTAAGTATTGGACTCCCATTTCACAAGGATAAAGGTGATAGGCTTTTTAGTAATACATTGAAAACACCACTATTGATGTAAACTATTTATGTACGAAATGATGAAAAACAAGAAAAAACCAACTAATCTGTCTGAAACCGAACTTGGACTTAAGATCCTCAAAGATCTAAGAAGAATCACGCGTGCAATAGATATAAACTCTAAAAGACTATCTTTGGAAGGTAATCTTACTTCGCCACAAATTTTTTCTCTGGCAGTAATTAATAAATTTGGACCGCTCACCATCGCTGAGATCGCCGAAGAAGTGCATCTAAGCTCTAGCACTATGGTTGGCATCATTGATAGACTTGAAGCCAAGAACCTAGTTATAAGAGAAAGATCTAGGACTGATAGAAGGCAAGTTATGGTTTATGTAACTGAAGAAGGTAAAGCCGCCTCTAAAAAATCACCTATACCCCTACAAGAAAAATTGGTTAAATCCTTTAGCCGCCTTACAGACACTGAGCGAAAAAATCTAAGTAAAGCACTAGAGTTGCTTGTCACAACCCTAGACTCTAACGAATCGAACTAAATTCTACCTTTCCAGTAACCACCCTCACGGTCATACAATGCGTCATACCCAGACCAAAATCTAAATGGTGGGAATAATCCGATCAAAGCATGAGTTGTAATTTTCTCACCCTTGTCATCATTTACGGCTTGACCAATACCTGGCCAAATCAGTAAAGATAGTAAACCACTAACCACAGACTTACCAGTGATATTACCTCTGGTACCAGCAGCTTGAACAGCATTTGGTACTAAATTAGCCAACAAGACCGTTGCTATTACTAAATTAATAATAAATTTCATTATTTATCCTCCAAGAAGTATCAATAAAAACAATTTTACCAGCTACTTTCTTGATTTAGATTCTAGCACAGCGGTTTCTGCTATAATCATTCGTATTCAAATTATTATCACAATCGGGAAAATTGGCGTATGAAGATAGATTATGACCAATCCTTAAACCCTATTCGCGCTGAAATCTTTGGTGCTGAAGGTTAATGCAGCATGCTCAAAGTCTAGCTTGTGCTCAAGTAGTCACAAAGGATCCAAAGCAAGGATTCAATCTATATAAGAGACTCAAAGATAACAAGAAAACTCTTTTTAATAACTACAAGTTAATCAATGAAGCAGTAAATCAAAAACAAGCTATTACTTCTGCTGCCGAATGGTTAATTGATAATTTTCATGTCATAGAAGTGCAGCTCAAAGATATAGAAGAGCATTTACCTATATGGTTCTACAAAGAACTTCCCAAGCTCGCTGACGGGCCTTTAAAAGGCTACCCGCGAGTTTATGGTTTGTCATGGGCTTTTGTTGCTCACACTGATAGTCATTTCGATCCAGCGTTATTAATTCAATTCGTTCGCTCTTATCAAGTGGTTCAACCTTTAACTATAGGAGAGTTGTGGGCAATAGCCATTACCCTGCGTGTAGTCTTAATCGAGAATTTAAGAGCCTTAAGCACAACCATAGTTAATTCCCTACAATCGCGTAGAAGTGCAAATCAACTAGCTGATGACTACCTCGGGCTTGACGATCTAGCTGCACAAAGAGCAGAAAGTCATCTATTTAGCTTAAAATCAACGGCTCTCAAAGAGTCATTCTTAGTGCAGTTAATTCAACGTCTGCGTCATCAAGACCCTTCTACGACAGCGGCCTTGCAATGGCTAGAAGATACCTTGGTAGGAATAGATTTAAGTGCTGACGATATAGTCTCGCAGGAACACAATAAACAATCCGCCACCAACCTAACAGTACGCAATATCATCACTAGCATGCGCTTAATTTCAGCTTTTGATTGGCGTGATTTTTTTGAATCCGTAAGCTTAGTTAATGAAAGTCTGAATGCTAATCCAATCTTCACAGCTATAGATTCTGCCACTCAAGATCAATATCTGCACGCACTAGAAGAGCTAGCTAAAGGTTCTAAGCATAGCGAAATAGCTATAGCTAATAAGCTCATTACTATCATTGATGAGTATAAGAACCATAGAAGCCCCATCATCGAAGAGAGAAAAACCGACCCTGGTTACTATTTAATCTCTCATGGTCGAAAAACCTTAGAAAAAAAGTTGGGGTTTAAACCCAGCCTAGATCGCAGATTAAAAGATTTCTATACTACTCACGCCAAAATCGCTTATTCTAGTTCAATTTCAGTTTTAACTTACATGGTGTTTATGTTTCCACTAATAGCAGGTTTGAAATCAGGACTGGAGCCTTGGCTAGTTTTTAGTTTCGCAGTTATAGCCTTCCCACTAGCTTCAGATATAGCCCTGTCACTAGTTAATAAATTAATAGTAATGATCATGGGACCGCAACATTTACCGCGCATAGAACTGAAGAACGGTATTCCAGATGATTTGAGTACTTTTATAGTGATGCCAATACTACTTATAAATAAAAAAGTCATCGAGGAACATCTAAAACAACTAGAAGTACACTATCTATCCAATCCTGAGGGTAGAGTATATTTCGCTCTCTTAGCCGATTGGAAAGATTCGGATACTAAAGATGAGCTTGATGACCAAAATCTCTTGGATGTGGCTATTGACGGCATTAGTAATTTAAATCATCGTTACGGCAACACAGCAAATGGCGAGAAATATTTTTATGTTTTTCACAGAGCACGCCAGTGGAATAACAGTGAAAATAAATGGATGGGCTATGAGCGTAAAAGAGGCAAATTACAAGAATTCAATCATCTCTTGCGCGGAGCCATCAACACTAGTTATCTCGATACCAAGAGTGATATACCTAAGGCTATTAAATATGTGCTAACTCTCGACGCCGATACACAAATGCCAATGGGTATGGTCGCCAAATTAGTCGGCACTATGGCTCACCCACTCAATAAAGCTCACTATGATGAAGTTAGACAGAGGGTTACAGAAGGTTATGGCATATTACAGCCCCGAGTTATAGCAGCCTTACCTTCAAGAACCAATAGCTCAATATTCCAAAAATTATTCTCAGGACTATGCGGGATGGACCCTTATAGCTTCGCGAGCTCAGACGTGTATCAAGATCTTTTTCGTGAAGGTACTTATATAGGCAAAGGGATTTATGATATCGATGCATTCGAAAGTTCACTAGCAGGGAAAATCCCAGTAAATTCTCTACTTAGCCATGATCTATTCGAGGGAACTTTCGCTAGATGCGGTTTCGTTAGCAATATAGATTTATATGAAGACTATCCCTCACACGTAGAAGTTGCCGCTGCTAGGGCTGATCGCTGGGCTAGAGGAGATTGGCAGCTAATACCTTGGCTATTAGGAGCTAAGAGTAAATCAACACCCTTAATAGGTCGCTGGAAAATACTTGATAATTTAAGACGGTCAATAGTCGCACCGTCTATGATCGCAACCTTAATCATGGCTTGGTTTATACCCCATGCACCCTACCTATATTGGACTGGCTTTGTAGTCTTCGCTCTAGCCTTTCCTTTGTTTCTACCGTTCATATCAACTTTGCTTAACTACCCCTATAGCAGAAGTTATAATCAGGCTCGCATTAATCTTGATTACGAGTTTAGTATTGGCTTTCAACAGACTCTCTGTTTGCTATCACTGCTACTTTATTATGCAGTAAATATGTGCGGAGCGATTATGCGTACTTTATTACGCTTATTTATCACTAAACGTAAATTATTAGAATGGGTCAGCTCTGCCCAACAAAAAATTCAATCACAGCTCTCTCTACGATATTTCTTCAAAGAACATAGACTTTCAGTATTATTCGCTCTTATTCTTGGCTCATTATTATGGTTATTAAAAACTGACACTGAGTTGAAGCTAGTAGCAAGTCCTTTTATTGCTCTATGGTTATGCTCGCCTCTAATTGCACGCCATATTAGCTTGCCACCCAAAATAGATCCTTCACAAATACTGAACTTAGAAGAAAAGCAATCCCTAAGACTAATTGCTAGGCGCACTTGGAGATTTTTCACTGATTTTGTTACCGTAACTGATAATTTATTACCACCTGATAATTTTCAAGAAACGCCCAACCCAGTTATCGCTCATCGCAGCTCACCAACTAATTTTGGCTTATATTTACTCTCAATAATCGCCGCTAAAGATTTCTGCTGGTTGGGGTTAGGTGGCACTATAACCAAACTAGAATCCACCATAAAAGTATTAGTAGCGCTGCCGCGACATCAAGGACATTTTTACAATTGGTACGACTTGCCTAAAATGCAGCCTCTAGCTCCTCAATATATCTCCTCTGTCGATAGCGGTAATTTCGCTGCCTACTTATTAGTTACTGCTCAAACTTGCGAGGAGTTTTCGAAATCAAATCTACTAATGCTCAGTAAAACTGAGGGTATCAATGACAGTCTTAGTCTAATGCAAGAGTCCCTGAAAGAGATGCAAGTAAAACAACATAAGCATAATCTTAATTTAGATCAATTAAAAGAAGCTGTGAGTTATTTATCAGAGCTATTGAGCTTTGAAGCTAGCACAGCCACTGATAGCTACCAACAATGGCAGTCTATTGAAATTGCTGCTACTACCTTAGTAGATATCGCAAGAACTTTCACTCTTGAGCATTCAGCATTAAGTGGTAATAATATTTTAATTTGGGCAGAAGAAACTTACGCTAATATCCAAAGCCAAGTAAAAGACATAAAACAATTATTATTCTGGGTTGCAGCTTACAATAAAGCTAGACCTGATGATATTAGCAGCAGTGTTCTTGAACAAATCAAAGCACTTAATAGACCAGAGATCTTGGGGCTAACGCTTCTAGATTTAGCATCTGCTTACTCACTAATCATCGCTGCCTTAAAAGACTCAGAAGTCCTAAATAGCTCCACTTATCTCAAAGACTTAATTGCAGCACTAAAAGAATCTAGCCAAAGCTGCCAAAGCTATAGAAAGCGCTTAGAGGCTCTAGCAGAATCAACGCAACTACTTTTCAATGAGATGGATTTTAGCTTTCTTTATGATCCAATTCGTAAATTGTTTTCTATAGGATATAACGTCACTGACAACAGCCTTGATCCTTCCTTCTACGACATGCTTGCTTCAGAAGCTAGATTAACCAGCTTTATTAGCATCGCTAAAGCCGAAGTGCCAGTTAGTCATTGGTTCTCATTAGGGCGAACCTTGACTCCTCTCGAGGATGGTGCAGCACTATTGTCATGGTCAGGCTCTATGTTTGAGTATCTAATGCCTTCTATAGTTATGCACACTCCTCGCGAGAGCTTGCTTGATAAAACCTGCAGGCTTATCATCGAAAGACAAATACAATATGGCGAAGAACAAAAAGTACCTTGGGGGGTATCAGAATCTGCCTACAATATTAGAGATTTAGATTTCACCTATCAATATTCCAGCTTCGGAGTGCCAGGCTTAGGGCTCAAGAGAGGCATAGCTCAAGACCTAGTAATTTCGCCCTACTCTACAGCCCTAGCAGCAATGTACTATCCAAAATCAGCCTTAGCGAATTTCAAAAAGCTCGAGGAAATTAAGACTTTGGGGTCTTACGGTTTCTATGAAGCGGTAGATTTCACCGCGACAAGAATACCTGAAAAAAAACAATTCGCCGTAGTGCAAACCTACATGGCTCACCACCAGGGTATGTCTCTAGTTGCCCTTGATAATGTGATCTTCCATGGCATTATGCGTCATCGTTTCCATAATATACCGATAATCAGAGCAACCGAGCTCTTATTACAAGAACGAACACCTCATGCTATCGCGATAGAACAACCTAAAATATCGCAAAACGAAAAAGTAAATATAAAAGATTTAGTTCAACCTGATTTGCGCCAGTATGGTTTACCCAATCTGCACATACCCACTAGTCATTTTCTATCTAATGGTCACTACACAGTAATGTTAAGCACAGCCGGCTCGGGTTACAGTTCTTGTAATGATATCGCCATCACTCGCTGGCGCGAAGATGCCACCTGTGACAACTATGGTACTTATATCTTTTTGCATGATACCGCTACCAAACAATCATGGTCAGCAGGTTTCCAGCCAAGTGCTGTAAAACCCGATCATTATGAAGTGATTTTCACCGAAGATAAAGCACAAATCACTAGAGAGGATAACGGGATCATTACGACCTTAGATATAGTTGTTTCAGCAGAGGACAACGCTGAGATTCGTCGTCTCACCATTAAAAACACCAGTATCTTCACTAAAGAAATCGAGGTCACTTCTTATAGTGAAGTGGTTCTGGCTCCGCTCGCTGCTGATATCATGCATCCTGCTTTCTCTAATCTTTTCGTTGAGACTGAATATTTAGCCAAGACTTCTACTCTATTAGCTAGTCGCCGGCCGCGTTCTGCCCAAGAACAATCTATATGGATGGCTCAAACTCTAGCAGTTGATGGAAATAATAAAGCTGGTATTGAGTATGAAACCGATAGAGCTCGCTTCTTAGGACGAGGACACTCCATTAGAGAAGCAGTTGCTATCTTAGAAGGACAAGCTCTATCTAATACTGTAGGAGCGGTATTAGATCCCATACTCAGTTTAAGAACTAAAGTTAGCATTGCAGCAGGCGCCACCAGAACTCTACAATTCTCTACTATAATTGCACGCTCGCACGAAGAGATATCTAATCTAGCTGATAAATATCACGACTTAGCTATTTTTGAACGCGCTTCATCTCTAGCCTGGACTTATGCTCAGGCACAATTACATCACCTTGATATAGATGATAGCGAAGCTAATCTCTTTCAACAGCTTGCTACTAATATAATTTACTCCAATTCTGCCACCAGACCCTCTAGCGCGATCTTGCAGCGCAATATTCTTAATGTAACTGGACTCTGGGGACATCAAATCTCTGGCGATAAGCCAATTATATTAGTTCATATAGATAGTCTTGAAGATATAGGACTAGTTAATCAACTATTAAGAGCACAAGAATACTGGCGTTTAAAACGATTATATTTCGATTTGATTATTATCAACGAGAAAGCCAACTCCTATGTGCAGGATCTGCAAGTTAATATTGAAACCATAGTAAGAACCAGCTTACAGTCTAATGTTTTCGTTTTAAGAGCAGACTTGCTCGCCAAAACAACTAAAGAACTAATAAAAACTTCCGCTAGAGTAGTTATGCTCGCTAAAGAGGGTAATCTCTCTGATCAATTAGCTAGAATCAATCGCCACGATACCAAATTAGTTTACGAAAATAAACGCCCGAGCAATCCTGCGGCTCCAGCTACAGGCTTACTGCCTATGCCTAATCTAGAGTTCTTCAATGGACTTGGTGGCTTCGCCAATGATGGGCACGATTATGTCACAGTACTAAATAAGCTGCAATCTACACCAGCCCCCTGGATTAACATTGTCGCGAACAGTAAGCTTGGTTTTATTGTTTCAGAATCAGGTTCCAGTTACACTTGGTCACTCAACAGTAGAGAAAATCAAATCAGTCCTTGGTCTAATGATCCTGTTGTAGATCCGAGTGGAGAAGTATTCTATATTCAAGACGAAGAGACTAAAGAATTATGGACTCCCACTGCCTTACCCATACGCTGCGAGAATACTAGTTATATCGCTACGCATGGTCAAGGTTATAGTAGTTTTGAGCATCTTTCTTATGGTATACATAGTACTCTTACCCAATTCGTTAGCTATGATGATCCTCTTAAAATCTCACATATTACTTTAAAAAATCTATCCAATAAAGCACGACGACTGAGTTTGACAGCTTACACGGAATTGGTTTTAGGCTCATCTCGGGCAGTTAATGCTCCTTATATTATTACTGAACATGATCAAGAAAGCAAGGCTATGTTTGCTTACAATCCTTGGAATATAGATTTTGGAACTCGCATTAGTTTTGCGACTTTCGCCAATAAACAAAGTTCTTGGACCGCAGACAGAACAGAATTTATAGGACGCAATGGTAGCCTCAAGCAGCCAGCGACTTTAGTGCAAAACAAAACTCTCTCTAGTAAAGCTGGCGCTGGTCTAGATCCTTGCTTCGCACAAAAAACCTATATAGATATTCCTGTCGGTTCTACTATTGAGCTAGCATTCTTCTTAGGGCAGGTTGATAATAGAGAAGATGCTCGCGAATTAATCAAACATTATAGTAGTCTTGATTTAAATCTACTACTTAAAGATATAAAAGCTAAATGGAATAAAGTTCTAGGCAAAATCCAAGTTCAAACTCCTGATCGTGAGACTGATTTTATACTCAATCGATGGTCACTCTATCAAGTTCTAGTTTGCCGTTATTGGGCACGCACTGCTTTCTATCAAGCTGGTGGAGCTTATGGCTTCCGTGATCAATTACAAGATGTAATGGCTCTCACTCTCACTGAGCCAAGCATTACTAGAGCTCAGATACTAAGAGCTGCTGCTCAGCAGTTCATTGAAGGAGATGTGCAGCATTGGTGGCATCCACCAAGCAACAAAGGTGTACGCACTCAATGCTCTGACGACAGTTTATGGCTACCTTATGTAGTGCATCATTATATAAAAACTACTGGTGATTACCAAATTTTAGAGGAATTAATTCCATTTATAGAGGGTCCACTATTAGCTGAAGGAGTGGAGAGTTCATACTACGAACCTAAACGATCCAGCCAAACCGCTACGCTCTACGAACACTGCAAGCGAGTGTTAGATAAAAGTCTTAAAGTCGGTGCTCATGGGTTACCTCTGATGGGTAGCGGCGACTGGAATGATGGCATGAATCTGGTTGGTCCAAAAGGGCTTGGTGAGAGTATTTGGCTGGGCTGGTTTTTATACACAACATTAAATCGTTTTGTCACCCTAACGAAAGATACTGAGCTTGCTAAATTATGGTTAGAGCATGCCGCTAATCTTAAAAAATCACTAGAAGAAAACGCTTGGGATGGTGCTTGGTATAAACGTGCATATTTTGATGACGGCACAGCGTTAGGCTCAGCAGCCAATGCTGAATGCCGAATAGATTCTATTGCCCAATCCTGGAGCGTAATATCAGAAGCTGGTGATAGAGAGCGTTCTACCAAAGCAATGGAATCCGTTGCCAAATATCTAGTGAAAACTGGTGATAACCTTATACTGCTCTTTACTCCCCCTTTCGATAAAAGCACTCTAGACCCTGGTTACATCAAAGGTTATTTACCAGGCATTCGCGAGAATGGTGCCCAGTATACTCATGCTGCAATCTGGAGTGTAATTGCTTTTGCCATGCTTAAGAATGGCAATAAAGCATACGAGCTTTTTAGCATGATCAATCCCATCAACCACGCTAACACCAGAGCAGGAGCTCATAAATATAAAGTAGAACCATATGTAGTTGCTGCTGATATTTACTCTGAGCCACCACATATAGG
>CAZQXM010000057.1:0-9600 GCA_964597205.1 uncultured Gammaproteobacteria bacterium | reverse complement strand
TGAACCCTTTTTTATTGCGTATTTACTTTAATTCAGTTGAGATTTGGAATCTGCCTATTTAATAGTTCACCTGGCGTCATCTTCACAGCAAACAAGATAACACAAATAGTTCTTACGATATCAATTTATCGCACGAATAATATTATTAAGTTATTTTTACTAGGGTATAAGCTCTATATGGACTCTTAACTGAGCCCCTTTTCGCCTTGCGTCCCCATGGCAAAACCCAACAATAATACATTCTATGGTTTGCAGAATGGTCTTAGCCTCGAAAGCTTGACCAAAATTAATGACGCACATTTTCTGGCTGAACTAACTGGCGATAAAAGCCCTTGGTATTTGCATATTTGTTTTCTAGAAACTGGCGTAGTGCAGCTACGTTACGCTCGCAATAAGAAATTCAGCATTAGTGAACATCTAGATCTTAAACTCGACCAAAACACCAAAGCTAAACTTAGTAAAAACAAAATCTCAACTGAAACTATAAGTATAGAGATCGATAAAGAGCCTCTGGCTTTAAAAATCACTGACGCAGCGAATAATATTATCTCAGAAGACGTGCCTGGATTAGGCTTCTGGACTGACTCTAAGGAGCTTCGCTGTTATAAAAAAATCAGCGATCTTAAAACCCCACCAGCTATCTACGGACTAGGTGATAAAACTGGCGAGATTAATCACTGGGGTCAGCGTTTTCGTAATGCGCCGTTAGATGCGCTTGGTTACGATTCTAAATCTAGTGACCCACTGTATAAGGACATTCCTTTTTTTATTGATTTCAACCGCATAACTAAACAAGCCCACGGAATATTTTTCGATAATTATAGTCATAAGTTCTTTGATTTCGGGCGCGAGCGCAAGCCTATCCCTTATTATCATTTCGGTGCTGAAGCGGGCGAGCTCTGTTATTACTTCATTCCTGGACCTAGCATCCATGAAGTGGTGAGCCGCTACACTCTGCTTACTGGCAGGGTTCCACTAGTGCCTAAATTCACATTAGGTTACCTAGCGAGTGGCATGATCTACACCGAAGCGGATAAATCAGCGCAGCGTATAGTTGAGATGCTAAGTAAAGCTAACGCGCTGAATATTAAAACCACCGCTTTTCATTTGTCTTCTGGTTACACCATGGATAAGGACAAGCGCAGATTACAGTTCAATTGGAACCGTAGTAAGTTTCCTAATCCTCAGGGTTTCTCTACTACTTGCGCTGAATTTGGTGCTGAACTCTGTGCCAATGTTAAGCCAGTATTATTAACCGAGCATGTGCTTTATGATGAAGCGGCTAAGCTTAAACTGTTTATAGGTGAAACTAAAAAACCTTACAAACCACTAGTAACAAGCTATTGGAGCGGTATGGGATCATATATGGATTTCACGCGCAGCGATACTCAAGCTTGGTGGAAAGACAAACTTAAACGTCATATTCTCGCTCAAGGTATTCGTGGTATCTGGAACGATAATAATGAGTATGAGATTTTCGCTGAGCATAACCAGGCTCACAAAGAAATTCAAATGCCTCTATTAATGTCTAAGATCGCTTGGCAAGCTAGCCAAGAATATTACCGCGAGCTTAGCCCAGCTAAACCTAAGCGTCCGTGGATACTTAGCCGTAGTGGTTACGCTGGCATACAACGCTACGCTCAAACTTGGACTGGTGATAATTATAGTAGCTGGGAATCTCTCAAGTATGACAACTCAATTCTAATGTCCATGGGGCTTTCAGGGCTCACTCATAGTGGCTGTGATATCGGTGGTTTCTGGGGTGACAGCCCTGATTCTGAACTCTTGACGCGCTGGATACAGAATGGTGTTTTCCAACCTAGGTTCTGCCTGCACTCTTATAAGGAGAATCCTACTGAACCTTGGATGCACTCTAAAACTCACCCAGAGCATTTTACTGTAATTAAAGATTTCCTTGCTTTAAGAGACAGGCTGCTACCCTATATTTATCAAGCAAGTTACCGCGCACACTTAGATGGCACGCCTATCATGCGACCATTAGTTTATGATTTCACTGATGATGCTAATACTCATGATCTAAGTTCTCAATATCTTTTCGGAGACTCTATGCTAGTAGCTCCGATCTCAATTCCAATGCAGGGTTCAAGCATCAAACATAAAGTATATTTGCCCGCAGGTTCTAAATGGATTAACTGGTTCACCCACAAAGAATACAATGGCGGCGAGTGGATAGAAGAAGATTTTAATATCAAAACTTATCCAGTTTATGTGCGCGAGGGTGCTGTGATCCCAACCCTAGAAACCACTAAAGGCAAGCAAGTCTTACGCCTAAATGTTTTCGCTACAGCCACTAAGAGCAAAAAACGCAAAATAAATTACGTCTACTATGATGATGACGGCGAGCATGAAATACTAAGCGCTGACGATTATATTCTTAGTCACTATGAAATTAGCATTGAAGGTGCTGCTGTTAGCCTAAAACTAGTTAATAGTGATGGTAACTATAACCCTAATTATCAAGTGCAAGCTGGATTAGCTAAGTAACCGTATAATAAATCTAGATGGCGAAATGGTTAGCTTACGTCAATAAACGCAATGCCATAGTGGCGTTGATACTAATAGCTTCTATCACTTGGGCGAATTCTATCACTTCAGAATATTGTGGTTATGATGACATCACGCTATTAGCAAGTAATGCTTATATTCAAAACGGCGTTGCTAAAGCCGCTGAGTTTTACATACAACATCCAAGTATCAGTAGAAATGTAGCTTGGAACCCTAATCCTAATTATATTTATAGACCACTAGAATTTATTGGTTCAGCCATTGGCTACTCTCTTTGGGGTATTAATCCTGCCGCTTCACATTTCTTTTTTAACTTCAACATACATATATTCAATACTTTGTTGATCTTTTTCATTTTATTAAAAACTCTTGCAATAGATGATGAGAAAAAGAAAACTTTAATCGCCTTTCTCATTAGCTCTCTCTGGTGCGTACACCCCTTGCACTGCGAAGCAGTCAACATGCTTACTTCAGGCACCGGTTTTCTTTTGGGTACTTGCTTTATGCTCGCAGCTATAGCCATTAATCTCTATAGTTCTAATCTAGTGTTGATTGCTCTTAGTTTTCTTTTCTTTCTTATTGCTTACCTTGGTTCAGAAATGGCAATATTAGGACCGGTTTATTTAATACTTATATTCATTTATCAAAAACATTTAAACCAAAGCAAACTTAAATCAGTTTTAGCCTTATCAAGTATTTTTGTTTACCTCAAATATCGCTCCACGATGCTCACTGAACACCATAACCTTGCTGCTAACTGGGAAGATTTAAGTCATCGAATCTTTATCACTGCCCCACAAATTTTCTTACATTACCTGAAACTCTTTATCTATCCGCAAATTCTTAGTGTTGATCAGCATCGTCACGTAATTCTCGGTGAAACCTGGAGCAGCAATCATTTAATCAGTTTAAGCATAGTTGGCATTTTGCTTGCAGCCTTTATTTATTTTGTATGCCAAAAATCAACTAGAGCCATAGCTTTATCAATAGTAGCCATCGTGCTTAGTTTAAGCCTGGTCTTACATATCATTCCTCTCTATGTCTATGCTCGAGAAAGATATTGCTATATCTTCGTGCTTGCTACTTATTTACTGATTTTTGCTCTGATCAAGCATTATGTAAAAAACAAAGAGATTTTCATTATTTTATTTTTAATCGTTTTAATAGCAAGTTCTACTAGATCAATTATTAGAAACAAGGACTGGCAAAACGGCGAGAAATTATGGACTGCAACAATCGCTAGCTCTGGCTCTGATATTGGCATTCAGCAGCTTTGGCGCGGTTCATTAGTTAATTACTATTTAGAGCCTGGTACTAAGACTTTTGTAGCCAACCCTCAACTCAAAGCCAAGACGATGAAAGACTATAACGAATTTATTAGTAAAAATAAATTAGTCACTGTCAAAGCAAAAGGTCAAGAAGCTCTTAACATCTCTGCGGCACTTGCTGACATGGCAACAAGATTAACCCGGCAAGAACAAATCCCACTTTTAATTGCGGTATTGAACCTAGCGAGACTCTATAATCCGAATAACGTCGCAGCAGGCATACATTTAATAGAGAGACGTAATGTTGATGATGCTTTGACTGATGAACTGGTGAGTATCGCTGATAAAGCTAGTGAAACCAATAGTTTCTACGCTTTAGCCTTATTAAAAGTTCTTATGCGAACTCATTCTAAGTATCACGACCCACTCGCAGAAAAATACAGCAAACTTTACCCGGATAATATAGATATTGTTATTCATCAGTACAACGCTTTATACTTACAAAAAAGATACACTGATGCTTATATACTCGCTAAAAGCATTGAAAAAAAATATCACGAGAGTGATGCTATTTCTAATTTTATTCGGGCTTATGAAAAAGCTAACCACTTGAATAGCTTTATTTAAAGCTAAAACCCAAAAACTCTAAGATTTTACGGAAATCATTCTTGGACGGAATTTCTCCTAACTTAGGATTGTTTAAAACCGTTCTTATTAAATCTAAACTCGGGAAACGCGACAACACCGTATCACCTGGAGCCAGTCGCACTTTTCGCCAATTTCGTATCTTATCCTTTTGAGGACGAATTCTAGTATTGCTAAAAGCTATTTGAGAATTTGGGGATCCTTCAATATTTACAGCCTTAGAAAATTTATCCCAATGCTCGAGCAGAGATTGTCTAGCTTTGGTGGCAACTTCTTCTAGGGTTTTAACAGTCCTGGTCGTAAGCATATCTAGTTCCTGTTCAAAACTAGCAAGCTTCAATCCTACCTTCTCAAAGACTTGTCTTAGTTCATCAATACAAGTAAGACGAAAATTAACATCTGTTGGTAGTCCAAAAAATTTAGCCAAAAAATCATGGCTTGGAAATTCTCTAAGATGTTTTTTACAGACTTTACCCCAAAACTTAGCCTCTTTTGCAGCTCCTAAATAAATCTCATTAGCCGGTCCTCGAACAAAACCACCTTCCTCCTCTCCTGGCCAACCGTTTTCAAGATCCGTTTTCCACTTAATTAATTGCTCATCTTCAGTAGCAACCCTAAATCCCAGAGCAGCCATAATAACTTTTAAAACCGTTGGAGAAGCAATTGCTTTTGTCGCAAGCCTTTGTTTCTCAGTATAAACAGGCTCTAAAATATTTTGAATAAAGTCCTTATTAGGGAAAGTGATTAGAGACGCCTGCTTATTACTTCTATTAATTTTGATTTTGTTTATTTCTGAACTGCCAAAACGACACTCATCAAAACAAAAAATTCTTTCATCATTAGGCACAATAGATTTCAAACCTAGCTTTTTTTCCAACTCTGGTATTAATTCTTCTAATTCCTTGCGATACTTAACAAGGACATCATCAATCGCAGCCTCAGAAACATCAGTTTTCCAAGTTTCTTTAAGTTGATTTCTAATTATTTGCCTAGCTTTATCACGTAATCCATTAATTGAACTAGTAGTAAATTGAAAATCTGTACGATGTTTACGTTTATCAGGGGTCTGCCGAACATATGCTTTAGCAACCCTAGAAGATCTTGGCTTAAACTTTGTTTCTAACCTTGGCCGCAATAACTGCTCACGAACAAAAACCCTTTGCTCGTTAGATAATATAACTCTTGTTGTTACCCCACTATCCATTAAGATAATAATAGCATTTTGTTCTTACAGTCTTAATTCTCGCTCTTTTCTTGGGCACAAAAAAACGGGGAATAATAATCTAAGTGGACCTAACTCAACGCATAGATCCTAGTTTACTTAAAAAACCTTTTGATCTCATCATTATTGGTGGTGGCATCAATGGCGCTGGTGTCGCACGTGACGCTGCTGAGCGCGGACTAAGAGTTCTTCTCTTAGAGAAAAGTGATTTCGCTTCTGGCTGTACAGCACACTCTACACGCCTGATACATGGCGGGCTTAGATATTTAGAGCATTTTGAATTCGACTTGGTTAAAGAAAGTCTACACGAAAGAGAAATTCTAATTAAAAACTATCCTAATCTGGTTCATCGTTTGCAACTATTAATTCCTGTCTATGAAGATAGCCGTCTTGGCAAACTTAAGCTACAACTGGGTTTAACTGCTTATGATTTTCTTTCTGGACAAAAATCCCTAAAGAAATTCAGCAGCTTCTCGCGCAATGAAATAATGAGCCTAGATCCTGGGCTTAATAAACATAGTCTGCAAGGTGCTGTTAGTTACTACGATGGACAAGCTTGTTTCATTGAGAGAATTGCGCTTGAGAATATTCTTAGCGCTGATGAGATGGGTGCCATCTGTCTTAATCACTGTGAGGTTACAGAAATACAATGTACTCCGCTAGAAGATGTTCAAGGTTTCACTGAAGAGTACAATGCTGTTCATAAACTTAAAAAACCTAGCAAAGGTCCTAAATACCAAGTAGAAGGCGTACGCTTTAAAGACCTGATGAATGCTGGCATTCCTTATACAGCAACTGCTAAGCATGTAATTAATATGACCGGACCAGCCGTGGATTTACTTAATAGCAAACTGCGTCAAAGCGAAAGTTTTTATCCAACACATCCACTAGCTCAGCGCATTAAAGGTACCAAAGGAAGTCATATAGTAGTGGAAGCTTTCAAAGGCGCGCCGAAAGAACATGGTATCTATGCTGAAGCAGCTAGTGATGGTAGACCATTTTTCATACTGCCTTTCAAACTCGGTTTCAATAAAGATCTATATCTTATCGGTACTACTGATATTTTTCTTAGTGAAACTGAGACAACTAAGCCGCATGAATTAAAAATCAGCCCTGCAGAAATCGAATACTTACTTAGCGAAACTAATAAATTATTTCCACATGCTCATCTTAGAACTGATGATGTAGTGAAGACTTTCTGCGGTGTTAGACCGCTACCATACGTACCCAAAGCCAATAGTGCTGGGGCTGTTACCCGCAAGCATTTCATTACTGATCACGGTAAAGAAGACAACGGTGTTGTTAACTACTACTCAATACTCGGTGGCAAAATTACCACTTTTAGAAGTCTAGCTAAAGAAATCGTCGATAAAATTACTGGTGTTGATTGCATCACCCATATTCAGCCAACTATTGGTTCAGAATTCGGAGATATAGCTTTCGAAGATTATTTACGCCTTAAACTCACAGACTACATGAGCCGTTATGATCTTGAAGCGCAGACTATTATGCATTTAATTTTGCTTTATGGCAGCCGTGCTGAAGATCTTTTAGAGATTTGTAAAATTAACCCTGCTCTTAAAGAAAAGCTACACCCTGATTTTGAAGATATAGAAGCACAAATTATCTATGCTGTACGCTACGAGAAGGCTTGCACCTTAGATGATATTCTAGAGCGCAGACTGACTATTGGTCTGAGTCGTAGTGATATACCGATGAATGTGCTTAATATTATTTCGCAGCATCTAAATAATGAGTTGGAACTCAGTAAACGTAGATTGGTTTAGAATAAACTATGGACGAGCGATATTGGTTTAGGTCAAGGCATTTGTGAGCGAAGTCCCTCGGAATGCAAAATCTAACATTGTGCACTCGACATTTAAAGCGCATAAACGTGACGAATGTCACGTTTATGCTAAGCCAATATCGCTCGCCCATATTATGTCTATTACTCTAACTATCGATGAAGGA
The DNA here is from genome assembly GCA_964597205.1 of uncultured Gammaproteobacteria bacterium. Lineage (GTDB taxonomy): Bacteria > Cyanobacteriota > Vampirovibrionia > LMEP-6097 > LMEP-6097 > CAYUFH01. The sequence continues at coordinate 1,968 of CAZQXM010000057.1, read as the reverse complement.
ACTACCAGCACACGTGCGTTATTAATCGCTGACGACGGTAGCATCTGCGGCATCGCTCAGCAAGAATTCACGCAAATATTCCCGCAAGCAGGCTGGGTAGAACATGACGCTGAAGAGATTTGGGTCAAAACTCTAGAAGTAGCACGGGCAGTGATAAGTGCCTGCACTGGTGCTAGCAGTAATAGTCAAACAATTAAAATTACAGTCAACCAAAAAATCAAAGCCAGCGACATAACTAATATCGCCATCACCAATCAACGCGAAACTACTGTAGTCTGGGATCGCAGCACTGCTAAACCAGTGCATAACGCTATAGTTTGGCAGTGCCGCCGCACTAGTGATTATTGTGCTGAACTGCGCACTAATACTAAGTTTGCTGATCTTGTGCGCAAGCGTACTGGACTATATATAGATTCTTACTTCTCTGGACCTAAACTTAGATGGATTCTTGACCACTTCGCAAAACGTCATCCTGAGCGAAGCGAAGGATCCCTTCAACAAAATCTCGCCTTCGGCACTATCGACAGCTGGTTGATTTATAAACTCACTGGCGAGCATTTAACAGAACCCAGCAACGCCTCACGCACCATGCTCTACGATATTGTTGATGGTAAATGGTCTGAAGAAATACTAAGCGAACTTAAAATCCCAGCTTCAGTGCTTCCTAAAGTAGTTCCTAGTAATTCTAATTTTGGTAATTGTGATTTATTCACTGATCTGGTCGGACACTCTCTAGCTATAACTGGCGTGCTTGGTGATCAACAAGCGGCGCTTTACGCCTATCACGCTACTCAAGAGGGTCTTAGCAAAAACGTGACCGACGTCACGTTTTTGCGCTCTCAACCACAAGTGCACAATCCCCAGGCTCGCGAGAACAAAGCACTCAGCAGTAAAGTAACCTACGGCACCGGCACCTTCGTGCTGGTCGAGGCACCAGAATTTACTCTGCGTGATGGTTTAATTACTACGGTCTTCTACGATGATGGCGGCAAACATCATTATGCTATTGAAGGTAGTGTTTTTGTCGGTGGGGCATTAATACAATGGCTGCGCGATGGTTTAAAAATCATTGAAAGCTCTTCAGAAATTGAAGCTCTCGCTAAGTCTGTTCCTGATCATGGTGGCATTTATTTCGTGCCTGCTCTAGCTGGGCTCGGTGCACCTTACTGGCGCGAAGATGTGCGCGGCACTATCTTGGGTATCACTCGCGGTACTCAGCGCGGACATATAGCGCGCGCAGCACTTGAAGCGATGGCGTTTAGAGTGAGAGATATTTTCGAGGCGCTGGGCGGCGCGAAGCTCACGCAGGTTAATGTCGATGGCGGCGCTACAGCTAATAATCTTTTGATGCAATTTCAAGCAGACTTATTGCAGATCCCAGTGCAAAGATACTCTGAAAAAGAAATGACCGCACTAGGTGCGGCCATTATGGCGAAAGCAGGGAAAGGAGAGAAAATCAAAATGAGGAATGAAACCTGCTTTAAGCCAGAACTAAAATTAGAAACGAGGTATGCGGAGTGGAAAAGTTACGTGGGGAAATTGATTAACTAGAGTTTTGTATGTGTTCCCAGAATTTCATATCGCGTTCAGCTTGACGATCAAATAGTTCTTGCATCTTTTGCTGCGCCTCTGCACTTTTAATTGGAACATAGTCTTCTTTAACACGTGCTCCATTTTGGTCTGCCATTCCAGCAGTAAATAAAACATCTTTGAGGTTCACACCTGGTTTTTCTCTAGCTGCTAAAGCTTGACCAGTATAACAACGTGCAGCATGTGGGTTGCTTTGTGGTTGGCTATCTGCTTTTGCAGGAGACTGTGGCGAAGCGTTAATCTCTCCTGTGCCTAAGCGTGTACCTAGTATTGCCAACTGCACCCATGTACTTAATCTATCTAATGGACCCATTGTCCTATTCTCCTCTTGCTATATATAAAGCCTACGTTTATATTTTTTGACAAGATCTTTAACCT
>CAZQXM010000056.1:3801-9703 GCA_964597205.1 uncultured Gammaproteobacteria bacterium | reverse complement strand
AGCCGCAGCTATCTTAGCGTCGATACGGCCGTCCCATTGAGTGTGGGTTCCCAGTCCTACAGGCACTCCTAGAGCGAAGACTTCGATTAGACCACCGACAGTATCACCGGCTTTGCGGATCTCGTCGATGTGTTTTTTGAGTTTTTTCTCGCGGGGACTTTCTTTATCACCATCTTTCTCAGCGTCGTAGATTCTAAAATCACTAGACTCTACTTGCGCCATAAATTTAGACAATTCTAAATTTGATAGCGAGATACTTTCACCAGCCTCCACCTCTCCTATACGCAAAACATGCGAGAAGATTTGAATACCGAATAGTGATAGTAATTTTTTAGCGACGGCACCAGCAGCGACGCGTGATGTAGTTTCCCGTGCTGATGAGCGTTCTAGAATATCACGCACATCAGGGGCGTTGTATTTAATCGCGCCAGCTAGATCAGCGTGCCCTGGACGAACCCGTGAAATAAACTTCTCTTGTAATTGATTTTGCACTTCTTCGTCGTTAAGATCCACGGGAGCCGCGCTCATCGCGTGCTGCCATTTATCGTGGTCACGATTCAGTATTTTCATACCGATAGGCGCTCCACCAAATGTCCTACCGTGACGCACTCCACCAGTGAAAAAAACCTGATCGCGCTCTATCTTCATCCGTCCACCACGACCGTAACCGGCTTGGCGGCGGCGCAATTCAGCGTCTATATCAGCAGCTAATAACGGCATATTGGCTGGTATCCCCTCGAGGATAATGCTCAGCTCTGGTCCGTGTGATTCGCCAGCTGTAAGGTATCTTAATGCCATCTTAGTTCTTAACCCATCTTAGCAAATGAGTCCAACCTGATAATAAATGTGAACGTTTATCAAGTGAATCTTCTAAGTGTAATTTCTCAAGAGTGCTTAGTTTACCGCGTTTGAGCTTATGTCTAATATAATCGACGCGGCTCATATCGTTAGCGATTTGTCTTTGAATAAATCTGAAGCTGAATTGACGGCGACGGCGTTTATTACCATGCTCATCTCTCTCATCGCGCTCTTCTCTATCTTCTTTCTCTTCACGCTGATGGCGCTCTTCTTCACGTTCTTCCCTAGCTTCGTAGTTATTAGTAGTCTTTACTGGGCTAGTTTCAACTTCATCGTGACTGCCACCCTCAGCTTGCTGCATGGCTAAAGAGATTACTTCTTCATTGCTAGTCTCACTGATTTGCTCAGTTAAGTATTCGTTGTAATATTCTTCAGCGATTTCTGGCACTGACACTTTAGGAGCAGGAGCTTCTTTAATCTCAACAGTTTCAGTAACTATTGGACTTGCCACTTCTTCAGGCTCAGCAACTACTGCTGCTTCTACTGTTGGGCTAACAGCAACAGCTTGTGCTTCTTCTTGAGCTTGAGCCTTTTGTGACTCTTCAAATAACTTTTTGATTTCTATGTTCTTCTTACCAGCGTCTCTAAGTCTAATAATCTCTTTAAGGATCTCAGCGGACTCATGGCTAACATAAGTAAGTTTCTTTTCTTGGATAGTAGTGATGCTGAAGTCCTTGATAAACTTCTTTAATAGCGCATCGGATACTTTAAGCTTAGAAGCCAGCTCCTTGACGCTAACCTGGTTTGATTCTGACAAAATATTCTCCTTAGTAATAGCTAAGTTTAGGTACTATAGCTATCTTTAGACTAGCAATTATATGCCTAGTTGTTTTTTGACTTTACGCAATTTACTGCGACCAGCTGACAACTGCTTACTAGTTATGCCCGTTTTTAGTGCAGGGAAGGTCTTAAGCGCTTTGGTGCTTACTTTGATACGTTTCTTTACACCGTCGATAACAGCAGTAATAGTTTGCAAGTTTACCTGAAACTTACGTTTAGCTGTAGGGTTAAAGTGTGAACGTAAAAAAGAGTAGGTCCAACCCTTGCCCGCTTTCTTACCTGTAATTGCACATTTCTTTGACATAATTTTCCTTTAGTTAGAGCTAAGTAATCCTAGTTCTCTTGCTTTTTTAACTTCTGTTTGTAGCTTGCGCTGTCTTTTGGCATCGAGGCCATTATATTTACGGCCAAGGATCTTTCCGCTCTCAGAGAGGAAAGTTTTAAGTAAACCGAGGTTTTTGTAGTGGATCTCTTCGATCTCTACAGTGCTGCGTTTTACGGGTCTCTTCTTGTTAACAAATGCCATACAGGTATGCAATTCTAGCACGCAGCTCGCTCTAGGCCTTGATTTACAAGGCTCATATATAAAAAATTAGTGAAACTAATGGAGGTAGTAGCTAAGATTCTGCACTCGCTGTGACAGCGCAAAAACGAGCCGTCAGGCTCGTTTTTGCTATATAAAACTATAGTAAAATGTCAGTTCAGCCCCATGTCTAATCTTTATCTAATAGCTACGCCTATAGGCAATCTTGAAGATTTGAGCTTTAGGGCACTAAGGATTCTGCAACAAGTCAATACTATTTTCTGTGAAGATACCAGGGTTTCGATGAAACTACTAAGCCACTACCAAATCACCGGTAAAAAACTTATAAGTTGCAATGATGAGAAAGAAGCAAGTCGCATAGATCAAGTTTTACGTTTACTAGATGCTGGTGAGGATATAGCTTTTATTAGTGACGCTGGCACGCCAACTATTAGTGATCCTGGTCATAGATTAATTGCTGGAGTTTCTGAGCAACATACTGTAGTTCCAGTGCCTGGTGCTTCAGCGCTTACGGCTGCGCTTAGTGCTTGCCCGATTAATACCGAGCGTTTTATTTTCGAAGGATTTCTGCCGCATGGTCCTAAGCAGCGTCGCCGCGTACTGCGTGGTATCGCTGAAGAGCGCGAAGCAGGATTCTCGCGCCCGGTAGTTTTTTTTGAAAGTCCGCATAGGTTAATTAAAACTCTAGTTGATATTGAAAGTATTTTCGGCACTGAGATAGAGGTTTTCATCGCGCGTGAACTTACTAAAAAATTCGAGCAGTTTTATTATGGGGCTGTTAGTGCTGTGCGCGAAGAACTCTCCGAGCAGTTCCCGGAGGATATTCAGGGGGAGTTGGTTTTAGTGCTAGCTTAGAGATTTTTGTATTCTCGTGGTATCTCTACGATTAACTCACCATGAATGCCGTAGATTTTCTCAGGGAATAGGTGCTTCTTTAAAGTTTCGAATGACAGGTTCTTTTGGAAGTCACAGATTTGATTTAAAGCAGAAGTGTTTTGTACGCTTAGGGGATTTTTAGGGCTTTTTTTGCCACTGAAAGGTGGTGGAATAAAACCAATTAACTTGTCTTTAGTTTGTTTATTTCGCTTGATTACTCTAACTGCTGGAACTATATTACTATCACCAGATAGTATGAAAGCTGTGTCATATTGATCTGTAAAAGCCCCTTCGATTAAGTAGGCAACAATATTTGAGTCTGTTTGCTTTTCTTCAAGTCTCTTTTTTACAGGATCGTATTTAAAAAATCCCTGTACTATTTCTATTGATTTACTTTTTAAAGCTTGAATATATTGTTTATGTCTTTCAGATGTTCTGAGCCCAAAATGATCTGTGACAGCAGTGAAAAAATAGATTTTATTGAGTTCTTGATTAGGTTTTAAAAACGATCTGCAAAGGCTATTGTAGTTTAGCCACTTTAGACAGATTCCATGAAGATCTTGGTATTGTTTAATTCTGTGATAGAAATTAAAACCATCAATATAGAAATTGACCTTCGTTGTCCCCCGAGTCATGACTACTAATTATAACCAAAAAAAAGCCCCGATTAGCAAAAGCTCCCGGGGGGGCTCATGGCACAAACCATGAGGTGATGAGTACATTATACCTTTTTAGGCTTTTATATATTCTATAAATCCTGAAAATCAGCTTCCCTGGCTGATAAAACCATTTTTCCGGCGTCGGAAAAATGGTCAAAACCCTTGCTCAGAGCGGATAGTCAGGTTTGACTAAAAATGCTAAATTAAGCAAAACCTCACTCTAATTAGCTTCCAAGCAAATGCCTTAACGCTGCTTCAAGCTCTGAGTATTGAAATTTATAGCCGCTTGAACTTAGAGCGTTAGGGCTAACGCGAGCACTAGATAGTAGTAATCCATCAGCCATCTCACCAAGAATAATGCGCGCAGCGAAAGCAGGTAACGGAGCGATGGTAGGTCTCCACAGTACTCGTCCGAGTACTTGCGTGAATTCTGAATTGGTCACAGAATTTGGCGCAACTATGTTTACGGCTCCGCTAAGACTATCAGTAATCACACAGTGATAGAGTGCGCCTAGAACATCATCTATTGCAATCCAGCTCATATACTGGCGTCCATTGCCGATAATGCCGCCAGCACCAATTTGAAACGGCAGTAGTAATTTAGAGAGTGCACCGCCGCGTGGATCGAGAATCACGCCGAAGCGAGCATGTACTACTCGAATGCCAGTATTGCTGGCTGCTTTAGTTGCAGCTTCCCAAGCTGCGCAAGTCTCAGCGAGGAATTTACAAGCAGTGTTGCCAGCACCAGCCTTGGAGTTTTCGCTTAGTAACTCATCATCCCTATCGCCATAAAAACCAATGGCAGAGGCAGATATAAGAGTTTTAGGTTTAGTCTTCAGACTAGCTAAAGCTGTTGCTAATAATCTTGTGCCATTTACCCGGCTTGCTGTGATTATAGATTTTTGTTTAGAGGTCCAGCGTTTAGCCGCGATATTTTCGCCTGCTAAATGTATAACTGCATCTAACCCAGCAGAGTCTAGTGCCGCAGTATCTATTTCGCCAGCATCTGGGTTCCAATATATTTCTTTTGCGCTGAGATTTTTCTTGCGCACTAGTTTATAGATACTGTGCCCTGCTGTGCTGAGATAGGCAGCGAGTTGTTTGCCGACAAGTCCTGTTGCGCCTGTAATTAATATTTTCATGGGTTTTCCTTTGTAGTTAGATTGAGTTTGAAGATCGCTGGCTGTAATAGCGTGCCGGTATTTAAATAAACGCTTGAGTTTAGCTTCAGTAAAGGCTTTGGTCAGAATATCACTAAGCGGCGAAAAGGGTAATTCATAATCAATAGTATCTTCTAAGGTGCCGTCACTGTGAATTATATGCTGATGATTCCAATAACTAAACGGTCCTTTGATTTGTAAATCTTCAAATTTAGAGCCTTCGATATAGCCGTGATGTTTTATAGTCCACTCTAGTTTAGGAAAACTCAATGGCGCGAGCGGATAGAGATCAAGCTCTACTGTCGCGCCTTCAGCTATATCACTGGGATTGTTAGGGTTAGCTATGCGCTTACGCACAACTACTGATTCCCAGTAAGGACATAAGCGCTCGAAGGCACCAGGGGCTGCATGCCAGTTCCAGATTCTTTGAGGATCTATTTTTAGTTGACTTTTAAAGCTTAGTTTATGTTTCATTTAACTGAGGCTGATTTGTAATTAATCGCCTTAGTTATATTATTACTGATAACGAAGTTTTTGAAACTTAAATATTCTTGTTTTAGTTTCTCTAGATCTTCGCTCTTAGTTAAGCCTAGTATTTCAGTTAATGATTCAATACCTTCATAGTCGCTAAAACCCTCTAATATTGCTGTTAAAGCCAGGGCGCTAATAGTAGTTAGTTTGAGTTTCTTAGAACGATGTGTGGTTGGGTCACAATAAACTAGAATCTGTTCAGGACTGGGTTTAGGCAGCGTTTCTAAATTACTAATAACATTGCTTATTGAATAATTGAAATTTAGGATCTTAAAATTATTTGCTGAGTTAATGGGTTCTATCTCTACAGCTAGCTCCGCCCACTCATACTGAGCTAGCTCGCAAAGCCAATCCGGGTGTTTGTTTGCGCGCAGGAATTCTGGGAAGCTCTCGGCGGCACGATTAAAGACAGGTGAGCTACTAGGATAATTTTCTAAATATCGGATAATAATATTATCCCAATCCCTCCCTATGACTTGCTTAGAGAGCGGATA
>CAZQXM010000056.1:1838-3701 GCA_964597205.1 uncultured Gammaproteobacteria bacterium | reverse complement strand
AACTCAGGAAAATTCCCATCCCTCTCAAGTAAAATCGCATTCACTTCCGTACGCGCGAGAAGAAAGCGCAACAAATCATAGACCTCAGTTTTGATGCCTTCTCCATGGGTATCTAATATTGCAATTCTTTGACCGGTGAGAGAAGATTTATAGCCTTCTAAGTGCCCAGCGATATGCACTTGCACTACACGATCGAGATCAAGCGCAGATATAAACTCACGAGCATCATAGTTATGATTTACAGAATTAACATAAACATTGTTTACATCAAGCAGCATGCCACAATCAGCGCGCTCAAGTACTAGGTTAATAAACTCAGCTTCGCTCATCTCAGCGTCAATTAATTTAGTGTAATAACTAGGATTCTCGATTAGGAATGGCAGTTGGAAATAATCTTGCAGCCATTTTATATTGTCAGTAATCACGCCTGCTGCATTACGCGTAAAGGGCACAGGGATTAGGTCTTGAGTATAGATACCATCAATGTAAGTACAGCTAATATGATCAGAAAACCAAGGCGGATTAATTTCAGCGAAGAGACTTTTAAGCTCGCGCATTAACTCTAGGTCGCGCCAACCATCACTACCTATACTAAGATTCACGCCATGCGGTATCAATGGTACGCCCGACGCCCGAACTCGCTGGAATCTCTCATCCAATACCCCGCCGCGCAGAATAAAATTTTCTGGGACTATCTCTAACCATTCAATTAAAGCCTGGTTCTCGGAGCTAGCACAAAAGCTAAGGGTCTCATCCGTGAGATCACGTCTGAGACCCAAGCCTAGACCATATTTTGCTAATTGGTTTTTATTAAAACCCATTAAGCCTTACTTTTGCTCAGTAGTAGCAGGAGCTGCTGCAGCTGCGGCTTTAGCTTTTTTGCCTTTACCTTTACCTTTGCCGTGCTTTTTAGCTTTATTGCAGCTACCGCCACACTTGTGCTCGCCTACAGTTTTAGCTGCTGGACTTGCTGGTTTAGCAGCACCACACTTACCTTCGCCGCACTTGCCTTCACCACATTTGTGCTCGCCACCACCATGAGAGATGAGAGCCATTGGAGAAGTCACTTCGTTAACCGCGATAAACGCTGACGCGCCTACTTGGCTTGGAGCTGATATTGCTTGAGCGCCGTTAGCCACCAAACCTAGTGCCAAAGCAGCACCAAATAATTTTTTAGAACTTGATTTCATTTGAGAGATTCCTTTTATAATTAACCCGTTTACAGAGTTAATTATAGCAATCCCTTAGTAGTGCGCAGACCATCAACACGATCATCAAGCGACTTAGCCACATCAAATGCTAGAGCGAAGGCTTTAAAACTTCCTTCAATAATATGGTGAGAATTTTTACCACTGAGTTTATGAATATGTATGCAGATACCAGAATTGTTGCTCAGCGCGCGCCAGAACTCGATGCAAAGCTCAGTTTCAAAAGTATTGATGCGTTCTTTAAGAACTTCCAGGTCATAAACAAGATATGGTCTAGTACCAAGATCAACATCGCAAGTAATTAGCGCTTCATCCATCGGCACTCGCCCAGAACCGTAACGGCGAATACCTGCGCGGCTGCCTAGAGCTTCTTTGATAGCTTGTCCGATAGCGATACCAGTATCTTCAACACTATGGTGATCATCGATCTCGTGATCGCCAATAGTCTTAACAGATAAATCTATAAAAGCATGCTTCTTGACTTGCTCAAGCATGTGGTCAAAAAATGGTACGCCAGTATCAATACTGCCCTGGCCACTGCCATCAAGGTTTATTTCAACCTCAATTTGGGTTTCCTTGCTGTTGCGCACGATTTTGGCGCGGCGACCTTCTTGTTCAGTTCGAGATACCACGATACATATTCTACCCTAGTGGG
>CAZQXM010000056.1:0-1738 GCA_964597205.1 uncultured Gammaproteobacteria bacterium | reverse complement strand
GTAATCTCGGTATTTAGCTTCTTAACGAACTTCTCTATGATTTGTGAGATGGCTTTAGCTTCATCATTAGCAGGCAAATGTCCTTGTACTTTTTGCGCGTTATTGCGTGCTTTTATAAACATAGATTTAGCGTGTTCATAGTTAGGTTGCTCCGCTTCGTCGAGTTCAGTTCCAGCCGCTAAATAAAAAGTAAAAGCAACAGCAAGGTCACAATAGTCATCGATTAGAGCATTGTCTTTGCCGTGCAAACTTCTTTCAGTGTAGAAATAACTCAGCACTTCATTCATATTGGCAGTGGCATCTGCCCAAGAGTCGTTCTCTAGACTGCTGTAGCTTTTATCAAGCACCTCGAAATATTTACCAGCAGGTTTTTCTACGATGCTAGTGGCGATAGGTGCTGGGTTTTCTGCTGTTTCTGTTTTGAGATATTTAGAAGTTTTAATTCCAGATTCTAAATCCATTGCTGCACGAATTAGGGTACTAGCATTAGCATCGAGCACAGTAGTGCGCGGAAAACTTTTTGCAGCTTCATTGCCATTACTCAGTAACTTCTCTGCTTTTTTAATTGCTTCAGCGTTTGGTGATTTGATAATTTTACTAGCGGGACTACTTTCAAATAAAAGACTTTTGTCGTTTTGGACGGCGGCGCTTGCAGCCTGCAGGCTAAAAATTAGAGCTAGAACTATGAGTTTATATAGGCTCATAGATACTATTATTCCCCCTGCGCTGAGATCTTGCCAAATGGCGTGCTGAAACTTATCTTGAAGTATGTTATTATAACGTTTGTGAAATTACCTCAATTAGCAAGACCTTCTTTACTAGCAGTAGCAGCCCTTGCGGGTTGTACAGAGTTGAGAGAGCCAGTGACGCAACGAAAATTGCCGCCACCATCATCAGACAGTCCTCGTAGAGATGGAGAACTGGTTATTCGAGAGCTAGCTACTGGAAGTAAAACACCCTTTGTACGTATCACACCAAATAATTTAAGAACTAGTTTAGAAACTGATCAAGAACAAATTAAAAATCTTGCTGCTCAAGTAGAGTCAGCAATCACAAACACAAATTATCTAAAAGTTCTAAGTCTCACAGACGGACTTTTGTTAGAGGCAGCCACTGGACAAGATATTTTGCGAAGAGGAGAAGTATTGATTAATTATGCTTATTTGCTGGCAGCAAGAGCAAGGGCGCTAGTAGTGACTAATAAATTAGCTGCCGATGATAAATCTCACAGTAGTAGTGCTTATCAAGCCGCAATGACATATTTTCAAAGAGCAATTTTGATGACGAAGTCTTATAAAGGTGATGATCGGTGTGCGGAAATTAGAAGATGGTTTGGAGAATTTCTTAAGACTACGAAGGATATCGATCCCGCGACACATGCTTTATTTAGAGATTAACCGGGATTTCATCTGCCATACTTATCTCTGATGAACGCCCTCGATACTTTACTTGCTAACCCAGCCGACCTTATGAATCCCGCTAAGCGCAAGCATCTCTTAGCGAACACAACTTGGCCTCAAGTAGAAAGCTATCTCAAAAAAGATCAGCGCATCATACTACCTATCGGTAGCACTGAGCAGCATGGTCCAGATGGAATTATCGGTGTTGATCACATTACAGCGACTGGAATTGCTTACGCGGTTTCTGATCTCACTGGCATACTTTGTGCGCCGCCACTCAATTACGGTATGGCTGTGCATCATCTAGGATTCCCTGGCACTATGGCGTTGCGCCCGAC
>CAZQXM010000055.1:0-9720 GCA_964597205.1 uncultured Gammaproteobacteria bacterium | reverse complement strand
AAAAAACTCTCCGCTAGGAGGTATTTGTCTTTATATGGCAGTCTGAGGGTTCGAAAGCTTGGTGAATCTTCGCTGCCAATTAGGTATTTCCACCTATAAAACTTCTCTCACTAAACGATATTTATATTTATGGCTGTCAGCCCTCCTACTAGAACCGACCACTTTAGAGTTCAACGAAGTCAACTTAAAAGACCCTTGCCTCAAGCTATGCCCAGGGCCTCAGGTTCAGGAACTCCTCAAGCAACAATTCATCAATCAGGCTTTCGGGTTAACCCAGCAGTATTAAATGTTCAAGACCAAGTCGCTGCTGTAAAAAACTTAGGCAAAGTTGTTCTCAGCTCGGCAAGCATAGCTTCTGCTACAGGTGAAAATATAGGGACAGTACGGTTAAAGCTCAGAACTAACCCTAAAGAAGTTGAAGAAGCACAATTAATTTTAATCAAGGAAGAAGCTAGTGATCATGAAGTTATTAAATTAGAACGGAATGGTCAACTGCTAGGCTTTATGGATTATTGCCCTTATTACAAGCAGCAAGACAAGTCTTATGCTGGCTTGAGTGAGAACGAATTATTTGATAATGCTTCTATTAGATATTGTTTTAACGAGAAAGATGCTAACCAAGTTTTTACAGATTATGCTTCTGTTTGCGATGAAGGTAAGTATACGAACACTTTGAAAGTAATTGAGAAAGCATTTAAGCGCAGAGTTTTAGAACTCGAGAAAGAAAAAAATATCAAGTTCTCAGGACTGCATTTTGTTGCAAGCTGGAATAGTGCTTATTTCGTTATGAAGCGAAGCTTTAGACCAATGGATACACGAGGCTTTGCTACGGCAGCTGAAATGGATGCCTTTACTGAAAAGCAAATTGCAGCAGGAGGTGACACGAGCGCTCTAGGTTGTAATCTCGTTTATTTACCGAAGAGTTCTCGAGAGAAAATCCAAGCTGAGCTTGACAAGGGCGCTGCACTTTTAGATGCAAAAGGCACTTTAGCTAAAGGAACCAAAGTGCTTATAACTAACAATCATGATCAGGCAACTCAAGAACTAAAGCTTGAAGCGCAAGAAATTCTTGGCGATGGCAAGAGTTATGTAAGAAGCTACCATCTTAAAGATGATGAAGGTACAGTGCTCGCTTCAATTACCATTAATAAAATGCCAGTTAACAAGGCGGGGAATGTTTATGACTATATAGGTGAATATCCTGAGCACTCTGCACATTACGAAGGACCTTCTCCATTTGCCATATACGGAGCTCATGGTGAGCGGGAAGTTAATGTTTCACGAATTTATATGGAGTTAGATACTTATGCTGATCATCTCGAGCAAACAAATGCAAAAGAAATACTGCGAAGACTAATAGTGGAAGTTGCTATTAAAGACAAAGATTGCAAAGGCAGAGTTCAAGCTGAGGCAGATTGGGGCGAAGATATTGGCATGCATAAGTTTGGCTTTAGACATCAAGAGCCACCACAAATTAGAGATGCTGCTCAAATCCAAGCGGCATACGAGAAAATTTGGGCGGCTACACCTAGAGGGCAAATACCAAATCTTAAGCAGCTCGGTAGCGTACATGTAGCGAGACTAATAACAGATGATGATCGGCTGACAATTTAAGAGAGCTTGTTAGTAGATTTCTACTTGGTTCCAAGTAATCCCTCTATATCACCTATCTTACTGGTAACAGCTTTAACTATATTCTGAAGAGTTTGTTGTATTGAAACTGCTAATGTCGCTGGATTATTAGCCTGCTCAGGATTAAGTAATTCAATCACCAAATCTATACCTCTTTTTTTCCAATCTATTGGTGCGCCAGATTTACTGCGATTGTCAGATCCGCCACAGACGAATACCACTTTCTTGCCATGTTTTCTTGCCAGCTCAATTAATTGGTGAGGGGCTTTATTCTGGAAAGTAGATTCATCCAACTTACCTTCGCCAGTTATAACCACATCAGCATTCTTGACTGCAGTCTCCAAATCAAACATAGTGGCAAGACGATCAAAACCCAGTTCTGAAGTCGCAGCAAGCTGGGCTTTTGGAACATAAGTAATGCCACCAGCAGCCCCAGTAGAATCATCACAAGAAGCTGGTTTCCCAGCAAGCTTATCAATCACTCTGGCAAAATTCTCAACACCTCTTCTTAAAGCAGCCATATCTTCAACTGGTGGCTTGCTAGGATCAGGGAATTTTTGTGGGGCATACAGAAGTACATTTTGACCATCAGCTACTTTTTCCATGAAAGGAGTAATAACGTCACAGAGAAAAACTAATCTAGTCTCACCAAGTAGTTGCTTAACAGGATCTAGGTTTACGCTTACTACTTTTTCTAAATCTTCCCCGCCACTTGTGAGTTCTTTGCCGCTGGCATCTGTAAATTTGGCTCCAAGCGCTCTAAGCATGCCCATTCCACCATCAACAGTGGCGCTACCTCCAACTGTAAGTAAAATAGTCTTTGCTCCATCTTGAACGGCTTGTCTAACTAACTGTCCGGTACCATAACTGCTAGCTTTCAGAGGATTTCTTTCATTAACACCAAGTAAAGCTAATCCAGACGCTTGAGCCATTTCTATAATAGCTGTCTTATCAGAAGGGAGGTGTAACCAGCGTGCTTGAACTTCTCTATCAAGAGGACCTTTAACATTTAAAGATTGTTTTACACTACCCTTATTTTCTGCGTGATAACTAAAAGCATCAATAGTTCCATCACCACCATCTGCGATGGGAAAACTTTTAACTTCGTGTCCTTGCGCTCGCAGACTAGAAGCTAAGGCTTCATTAACAGCAACAACATTTTGTTCTCGCGGTGCTCCTTTAAAAGCGTTTAGTGCTGTTAATATTCTCATCTTTAACCCTAGCTTCAGCAGATAATATCACAACAAAAGCATTTCCACACCCTTGAAACCTGTTACAATCAGCTTCATGAAGAAATTAACCCTTGTAGTCGCTATCTGCGCGCTCATTCTTGCCAGCCAGCCGGCACAGGCAAATGTAGTTGGCGCAATCGTTGGTGGTACTGTTGCTGTAGCCCTAGGAGTACCTCTTGGTGCTATTGTCGGTTTGCCGACTGGCATAGTTAAAGGTGCTGTAGATTCAGTTACCAATACTTTAATTCCTACTCCAACCCTACCAATCAAAATTCTTTGGGCTCCTATTGGTATTCCAATCGGCATAGTATCAGGAGCTGTTATAGGAATTGTTAAAGGCGCCGCAAGTGGTGCAAAAATGGGCTACAACATTGTCAACGAAGGTGATTCTTCGTCTGATGATAAATAGGTAATAACCCCTAATTAGGCTTTACTCTGTCAAATTGATATAAAAATACTCTTTGTTTATTTGGTGCCCCATATATCAAGAGCAGCTCGTGGTTCAAAAACGCGCGAATTAAGCGCAAGACCAGCTGCGGCAATGGTAGTAAAACCTAATTCTTCACCTCTAGACCCAAACGCAACTGCCTTGATTAACTCAATCAAGCTTGCACATTTAAAATCACTGGTTACTAATGATATTCCATTAACTTTGGGCAAACCGCAAATTGATGGAATAATCGAAAAGATTTCTGACACTCCTAAGATGCACCCCAAAGGGGTCATAGCTGAAGCACCAATGAGTGATATTGAGAGATATTTTTTAAATTTTTTGAAGGTTGAAGATGTTGGAACTTCATGGCATGCGCAAAAAGGCACATTACCTCCTAATGGTTCGATACTCTGTTTAAGAGACCAAATCAGATCTAAAAAATTCCTCCAAGCTATTCAAGACGCTGTTAACGAACAAGTTAAGAGTAAGGATGAAATTCAAGTCTTAGATGCTGGTTGCGGAGCGATTCCAGCTATGTCAATTTATGCAGCACTATGTTCTTCGAAAGTAAAATGCACCGCTGTTGAGCTCAACCATGAATCAGCAGCAATTGCTAGGACACTAGTTAAAAGGCTAGGTTTAGAAAATCAAATTAATGTAATTCAAGCAGATGCAACAAAGTATATCCCTAAGAAAGAAGTTGATATTTTAGTTTCTGAAACAATGAATTCCGCTTTATTAGGTGAGCCACTTGTTGAAATTATGCAACACCTAAAGAAATTTACTGCTAATGATGCAATATGTTTGCCTAGTAAGGTTACAGTCAAAGCAGCCTTAGTATCGAAGCGTGATTTTGAAGGGGCAACAAAAGCTGTTACCTTCGTTCAAAAACCTTTTGCTGTCTGTGATTACCCATGGCAAGCTCGTTGCGAATACATCCCAGGTCAAAAACTTGACAAGATCTGCTTGAAGATTGATACCAAAGATCTGGACAGAGGATACTATCATGTAGTTTTGTCCTCCGATGTTGAATTGGGTCCTAATCATAGGCTAGGTGATTTCCAGTCTCAAATAAGCTGCCCTAGAGTTAGTTTTATATCTCTGCCAGATGGACAAAGGATACCAGAGGCATTTATGATTTATGGCAACCAAGCTAGAAGAATGAGTGGTGGCGAGGATCAGATTGTTGAAATTAGTTATCCACCGGGAGCCACATATATTAATACTCTCCATTAAAGCCTTGCGGCATCAACTCCGCCCAACTCAATGCATTTGATCGTTAGTTGCTTGACGCAAGCTCGCCACAAGATAACAGCGCAATATCTTATTTTAATAATGATTGGGTTTGGGCTTGGACTGGATTTACTATTTCCAACTACTCGATATGATTAGATTGCTTGACTAAATTAATCAACTACTGGAACGAACATAAGCAAAAACTTGCTTCACCGAAGCTCACGGTTCTACTTATATTATTACTTGCAGCCTACACTATTATCGGTACTATTTACCAAGTTGAATTCGGACTTTACGCTGCCCAGAAAAAATTCTTCAATTCACCCTTCGTCTTACTCTGGTTTATACCTTTACCTAGCGTACAGCTAGTACTTTGGGCTCTATTTATCAATCTAGTTGCCGGCCTGCAAACACGCATACGCTGGAAGAAAGTTAGCCTGGGCCTCTTTATGATCCATTGGGGCTTACTACTATTGCTTCTAAGCGGTTTTTATTCACTCTATTTCAGTCATGAGTCATTTATAGAACTAAGAGAAGAAGAGACCACTAATAGAAGCTCAGATTATTACGACTGGCAACTATTGTTGGTTAATGAAAGCACCAGCGAGAAAGATTCATGGGCACTCAAGAATATAAACATAGGCAAGAACTACAAACCTAAGCATGGACCAGAGTTTAGTGTTGATAATTATTTCGACAATTCGCGTATATTTGACACACCTTTTGCTGGACGCATACTTAAAAAACTACCTTTAAGCAAAGAGGCTGAACAAAACATACCAAGCTTAATGCTTAGCACTAAGCTCCAAAAACAACATTTACAATTACATGGCGACGGGCTGCGAACTGCCAATATTAGTAGCAACGGTAATAACTATATCTTCACCTTAATGCGAAAAAAATATACTCTACCTTTCGCGCTTGAACTTCTCGATGTGAATCGTAAACTCTACCCAGGCACTGAGATTGCTAAGAGCTATAAGAGTGATGTAATACTACACGAGCGCTCAGGTTTAAAGCGTAAGCTACGTATCTCCATGAATAAACCTCTAAGGTACTGGCAGTACACTGTCTATCAAACCTCTTATGGTATGGATGCTGACGGAGCTGAGTTCTCGGTATTCGCCGTGGTAGAAAATCATGGACGTTTGCTACCTTATATAGCTAGTTTGGTTATGGCTTTTGGTATCTTTTTGCATTTCGCTTCTTCCTTCTTCGCTTTTCTTAGAGCGAGAGCTTTACTAACTATCTTATTAACCTTGTTGATGAGTGCTTCAGCAGTTAAAGCTGAAGAGATTGCTAGCGTGCCAACTAATGAACCAGTCTTAGTCGCTGAGACAAGTACAGCAAGCCCAGAAGCAAGCACTCAAGCAGTTTCGGAGCAAGAACCGACAGCTAGTCCGGCAGCTACAGAAGAAAGCCCTGTACCTGTAGTAGAAGAACCGATAAAAGCTCCCGAGCCAGTTGTCGTTGAAACTAAAGTAACAGCACCAGTAGCAACAACTAAAAAGCCAGTAGAATTAGTTAAACCTACTAGCCCGGCAGCAACCACTACGCAGAACACAGAAGCAGTTGCCAAACCGGAAATAGAAACTGTTAAAACAAATCCGCCAGAACCAGCGAAAACAGAAATTCACAAAAAGTTACCACTAGTTACACTATTTAATAAAGTTGCTTCGATTTTCAGTAACAAGAAAACAACTGAACTTAAATCTGAAGCACTGGAAACAGAGCCGCAATTAAATTTAGACCCTGGACCGGTGCAGCTTAAAATTAAATCGCCTAAGACTAAAAAAATAGAACCTAGTAAAGCTCCAATTAGCAAAGAAAAGACCAAAGTCAGCAAAGTAACAACTCCACCTAGTCCTAAAAAAGAACTAAGCACCATTAAAACTGCTGCTCCAAACCCAGAAAGCACCACCAAAGAAAACGGCAAAGAACTCACAGCCACTGCAGAGCCCAATAAAGTAGAACTACCTAAGCAAAGCGGTTTACAAGAACGTGGTTCTGGATTACTTGACCTGTCTAATCTCGGCAAAATCCAGTCAGCTCAATTCTCGCGCATGACTTTGGTAGATAAAGGGCGCGCTAAGCCAGTAGATACTTTTGCTAGATCTATATTAATTAGACTTTCTGGTAAAACCAATATTAAAGCAGAAGATAGCAAGCTTAGTGCTAATGAGTGGTTAACCAGATTAATTTTCTGGCCAGAGTCGGTAGATAATTTGAATGTCTTTCTCATTAATCACCCTGAAGTACCTGAAGCCTTCGGCTTAGAACCTAGTCATAGTAGACGTTATAGTTTCAATGAACTCAGATCAGCTGCTGACAAGATTAATGAACTTGGCGTGATGTCTTTGCAAGTAGAAGAAAAACAACGCTCGATAGTAGAACAAGAAATAGTTAGGATATTCGATAATTTCCATACTTATATTCAGTTGCGTGAAAGTCTTAAACCTTTAATGGCTAATGCTGATTTCAGGATAGAGTCAGAAGGCAGGAATTTGAGTCTATATGAAACCCTACAACACAGCAATGAAATTCAAGAAGCAATACTCTCTGTTCCTCTAGAAGCGAGCCAAAGCACAGTGGCTGGGCTCAACGACGAACAAAAAGAAAAATTAGGCATGGGCATTTCACTCTACGCTTGGGTAGAAGGTCACAAAGCCTATATGAATTTATTTGAACGTGAACAACAATTCCGCCCGCTCTGGCTCTGTGATTCGAGCACTTCTAATTGTCAGTGGTATACAGTTTGGGAAGTTATAACTAATCCTGAATTAAGAGACAACTCACGCTTACGCTCACAACTAGCTTTACTAAGCAGAATACAAGCAGCTTACGAAAAAGCAGATCAAGATGCTTTCGATAGAGGATTAATTGAATACACTTTGCGCCAGCATAATTCCCTCAAGCGTAATCATCAAGAATCTGTTAAAACTAATTTAGAGATTTTCTACAACAATCTAAACCCACTATTATTAGCTAAATTCTTCTATTGTTTAGCTCTACTCTTCGTACTAGCTGCTAGCATTGCTTACACTAGTAAATTTTCTACTATCGCTCAGACTCTGATCAATAGTGCTTTTGCTTTGCATACTTTCACTATTATTGCGCGTATACTTATATTAGCTAGACCACCAGTATCGAATCTCTATGAGACTTTTGTTTTCGTTTCCTGGGTAACAGTATTATTAGGACTCTTCCTTAATACTCTGCGCAAAGAAAAACAAGAATATCCATTAGGTACTTTGCTTGCTTCCTTCACTGGCTTCCTATTATTAATGATCTCAGGTAAATTCGCTGTCGAAGGTGACACTATGCAAGTGGTAATAGCCGTGCTTAATTCTAATTTCTGGCTTAGCACTCATGTGATCTGCGTAACTATAGGTTATGCTGGCGTGGCGTCAGCAGGAGTCCTAGCTCACGTACATCTAATCAAAGAACTTATTAGTAAATTTACTAATCGTGAGCGCAGCTCTGATCCACAGGAAGATATTAAAGTCATTCTTGGCGTCCTGGCTTTTGGTTTCTGTTTTAGTTTTATCGGTACTATACTCGGTGGCATCTGGGCAGATCAAAGCTGGGGTAGGTTCTGGGGCTGGGACCCTAAAGAGAACGGTGCCCTACTTATAGTATTGTGGTCTGCTGCTATCTTCCATGCTCGCATTGCTGGGCTTGTGGGTAGCAGAGGCACAGCCATAGCCGCCGCTGTAGGTACTGCGGTAGTGATGATCTCTTGGTTCGGCATCAACCTTCTAGGAGTTGGTCTACACTCTTATGGTTTCACTTCAGGCTTAGCTTTTGGACTAATAACTTATTTAATTGTAGAGACGATTTTCCTTTCAGCGGCGGCGTATTTTACAAGTCAGGACAAATAGCAGCCTGTTCAAAAAGCTCCCAGATGCTAGGCGTAGCACAATCGACACTAGTGTGTCGATTGTGCGCCTGTAATCATGAGTGCAAAGTCCAAAATTATGCACTCGCTGTGACAGCGCAAAAATGTGACGCAGGTCACATTTTTGCTATTATAGGTTGCATGGCACATAAGATTAAAACCCGAGAAGACGTCATCAAAGTAGCAAACGCAAATGACGTTAAATTTATTCGTTTGCAATTCTGCGATATACATGGCCTAGTCAAGAATATGTCGATTCCAGCAACTCAGCTTGAAAAAGCGCTGGACAATAAAGTAATGCTTGACGGCTCATCGATACGAGGTTTCAGAACAATTGAAACTTCTGATATGTTTTTCTATCCTGATATCAGCACTTTCCAAATCCTGCCGTGGAGACCGAAAGAGGGCGCTGTGGCTCGTATGATCTGCGATATATACAATCCAGATGGCACACCATTCGATGGCTGTCCGCGCAACAATCTTAAACGCGTACTTAAGAAAGCTGAGAGCATGGGCTACAAACTTAACGTTGGTCCAGAGTGTGAGTTCTTCTTATTCGATCAAGATGAAAAGGGACTACCTACTACAGAGCTCGTTGATCATGCTGGTTACTATGATGTAGAACCTACTGATGCTGGAGCTGATGTGCGTCGCGCAATCATCTACACACTTGAAGAAATGGGATTCGACGTGGAAGCTAGTCACCACGAAGTAGCACCTTCTCAGCATGAGATCGATTTCAAATACGACGATGCTCTTCCTACTGCTGATAAAGTTTTAACTTTCAAGTGGGCAGCTAAAACTATCGCTGATGAGTTTGGTATGTATGCAACCTTTATGCCTAAACCACTTTCTGGTGTTAATGGTAGTGGTATGCACTGTAATATGTCACTTTCAGACCTTAACGGTAAGAATTTATTCTTCGATGAGACTAAAGCTGACGGTCTATCTGACATGATGAAGCATTACATCGCAGGTCTTCTTAAGTACGTTAGAGAGTTCGCTGCTGTAACTAATCCATTAGTTAATAGCTACAAGCGTCTAGTACCAGGCTATGAAGCGCCGGTATATATCGCTTGGTCTAAATGTAATCGCAGTGCTCTGATCCGCATCCCAGCAAGCCGCGGTGCTAGCACTCGCGTAGAACTGCGCAGTCCAGATCCTTCTTGCAATCCATATTTAGCATTCGCAGCAATGCTAGAGGCTGGTCTTGATGGCATCAAGAACAAACTTGAACCGCCTGCTGAAGTGAACGAGAATATCTATCACATGGAAATGCGTACACTAGA
>CAZQXM010000054.1:0-9820 GCA_964597205.1 uncultured Gammaproteobacteria bacterium | reverse complement strand
GTCTTGTTAATCCTAGTGTATTCATCGCATTATCTTTAATAGATAATACGATGAATTTTGTTATTCTGTCAGTTTTTTTCTTATATCTTCAGCAATTTTAGGACTAATCCCCTTAATCTTGACTAATTCTTCAGGATTTGCCCTCTTAATCTTATCCAGAGAGCCAAAATGCTCCAATAGAGCCTTTTTTTTGGATGGACCTAAGCCAGGAATAGAATCAAGCTCGCTCTTGGTTGAGCGCTTAGATCTGAGTTTACGGTGATAAGTGATGGCGAACCTATGAGCTTCGTTGCGGATTCGCTGTAATAAGAATAATTCTGGAGAGCGGCGGTCAAGTATCAATGGCTTAGCTTGATCCGGAAAGAATATTTCTTCTTCTTTCTTGGCAAGGCCAACTGTGCGTATATAATCTAAACCTAAGTTTCGCAAAACCTCGCAAGCAACACTGAGCTGACCTTTGCCGCCGTCAATGATGATTAAATTTGGCAATGAGTCTGGGTCATGGATTGCTTCACCTTCGGCTCGCAATGACGAATTAGCTTGCTCGCGTGATGGTCTAGAATAGCGCCTAGTTATTACTTCGCGCATCGACGCGAAATCATCGTTTTGATCTTTTGAGATTTTGAATTTGCGGTATTGATCTTTAGCGGGCATACCATCGATAAAGCAAACCATGCTAGCTACAGTATCTGTACCCTGGATATGAGAGATGTCAAAACACTCGATATGACTAGGTTCTGTGCGCATATCTAGTTCGCTTTGTAAATTCTCAAGAGCTTGATTTATATTGCGCGAAGCTTCTTCGAAGCGCTCCAGTTTTATTTTTTCTATAATGACCTTACCATTGCGGCGGGCTAATTCTACTTGGGCGTATTTATCACCTTGCTTAGGTTTGATTAGTTTGACTTTTTTCGTGTGTCTCTCAGTTAGCCAAGAAGAGAATAAGTCATTAGACTCTTCGCTAAGTTTATGACTGAGTATAATCTCATCGGGCAATTCAGAATCTGGTATCTGTGCGTAGTATTGTACGAAAGCTTCTTCAAAAATATCTTCTTCAGTGTCGTCCTGACTGAATTCCAGCTCAGTAGTCTCACGGTTAATCACTTTACCTGAGCGGATTTTGAAGATTTGCAGGCAAGCGACATCGTCTTTATCGACTATAAGTGCGAATATATCTTGGTTGAGATCTATGTTCTCTGAGATTACGTTTTGTCTTTCATTGAAAGTTTCTAGCGCCTTGATACGATCGCGCACTTGCGCGGCTTTTTCGTATTCTAGATTATCGCTATCTGCTGCCATCTCAGCTTGGAGTAGATCGCGCAGATCTCTATGATCGCCCTTCAGTAGCATTTCTACTTGGCGTATCATGGCACCGTAATCTTCTTCGCTTACTAGTTTTTGGCAGGGAGCTAGACATTTACCTAGATCATAGTTAAGGCAAGGTCTATCTTTGAAGGGTGGAATTTTTTTGCGGCGTAGCGGGAAGAGTTCATGCACTAGATTCAGGTTCTCGTACATGGCAGAGACATTAGTATAAGGACCAAAAAACTTATTACGAGTGTTCTTGGCACTGCGTTTATAGTTGTCTATATTACGGATGGGGATTAGGCGCGGATATGCTTCGTCGTAAGTAATCACCAACCAAGGAAAACTTTTATTGTCTTTGAGTAGTACGTTATATTTCGGTTGATGTTTGAAAACCAGATTAGATTCTAGTATCAGTGCTTCTTTTTCTGATTTGGTGATAATAGTTTCGATGCGAGTGATTTTTGGCACCAAATGTTTAAGCTTAGGTCTTTCACTCCAATTAGACTCGTTCCAATAAGAGCGCACGCGACTGCGCAGGTTGATAGCTTTACCGATATAAATGATGCGATCGCTGCGATCGTAGTATAGATAGACCCCGGGTTCTTTACTCAGTTGCTTTAATTGAGAGTTAAGGGCTTCGCTGCTCATCTATCCTTATTTTAAAGCAATACACTCTGTACTCGCGTTGAGAGCGCGAAAACGTGACGTCGGTCACGTTTTCGCTATAATTTATATCCGTGCAGATCAGTCGCCGCCACACCCAGCAAGTCCGCATCACGGATTCATTATATATAGGCTCTGAGCAGCCTATAGTAGTGCAGTCTATGACTAATACTCTAACTGCTGATATTGACGCGAGTGTAGAACAAGTCGCTCAGTTATATCAAGCGGGCTCAGCGATGGTTAGGCTTACTGTTAATGATGATGAAGCGGCGAAGGCTATTCCTCTAATCGCGCATAAATTATTAGAGCGCGGACTAGAGGTCCCTCTAGTCGGTGATTTTCATTACAATGGTCATTTACTTTTGACTCGCTATCCAGCTTGCGCGCGTGCGCTAGCTAAGTATCGTATTAACCCAGGTAATGTTGGCTACGGTGATAAGCACGATAGCAATTTTGCGCAGATGATTAAAGTAGCTATAGAGCACGATAAGCCGGTGCGTATAGGAGTTAATTGGGGATCACTGGATCAAGAATTATTTACTGAACTGATGGATGCTAATTCGCGCGGCGAGCAGCTACCTACTCGCCAGGTTATTTACCAAGCAATGATTCATAGCGCACTGAGTTCAGCTAAGGCTGCCGAAGCATTAGGACTGAGTTCTAACAAAATTATAATTAGCGTCAAAATGTCTGAGGCACAGGATTTGATCAATGTTTATCAGCGAATTGCACCATTGTGTGATTATCCTTTGCATCTTGGTCTTACTGAAGCGGGCACTGCTATCAATGGAATGATCGCAAGTTCAGCTGCCATGGGGATTTTATTACAGCAGGGCATTGGCGATACTATTCGCATGTCGCTCACACCATCAGTTGATGCGGGTCAGCTTTCTGATCGCACGCTAGAGGTTCGCGCTTGCCAGCAGTTATTACAGTCACTTGAGCTTGCGTATTTCAAACCATCAGTTACTAGTTGTCCTGGTTGCGGGCGTACTACTAGTAATTATTTCCAGAAGCTAGCTGATGAGATTAATGACTATAGTACTGAGATGATGCCAGTATGGGCTAAAAAATATCCTGGTGTTGAGAAACTTAAAATTGCTGTGATGGGTTGCATAGTTAATGGACCCGGAGAATCTAAGTACGCTGATATCGGTATAAGCTTGCCTGGTAACAATGAAGACCCGGCAGCACCTGTATATATAGAAGGCAGTCTAGCAAAGACTTTGCGCGGGGATAATATAGCAGCTGAGTTTAAGGTTATGCTGGATAAATATATAGAGCAGCGTTACGCTAGTTCAAAATTAGTCACCACATCAATGACATCATCATGATCATCGATAATTTCTAAGGTCTTCATGATTTTAGTAGCGGCTTCTCCATCAAGTTCTACAGTTGTGAGTGGTACTTTTGCAATTGAAGATTCTTGGATTTTATATTTTTCAGCAAGTTTAGTAGAAACTTCTTCAAGGTCATCAGCTTCAGTAATAACTATAGTGTCTTCGCCACTTTCTATATCACTAGCCCCAGCATCTATAGCTGCTGCCATCAACTCATCTTCATCGATCTTGCCAGTGATTAATATTTCGCCGCGCTTAGAAAACATATAACTAACACAACCTTGGCTACCCAGTTCACCACCGGCTTTGCCGAAAATCGCGCGCAAATCTGCGACCGTACGATTATTGTTGTCCGTTGCGGTGAAGACCATCACTGCAATCCCGCCAGGCAGATAGCCTTCGTAGATCATCTCGCGCATCGCATTCTCTGCTGATTCGCCAGCAGCTTTTTCTATGGCGCGTTCGATATTGGCTTTAGGTACGCCAGCTTCTTTAGCTTTATCTATTGCAGTGCGTAATTGAAAATTATGCTTAGGGTCAGCGCTGCCACCAGTTCTAACTGTAACCATGATGATTTTTGCCATCTTGGCTAGAGTCGCGCCTTTCTTAACGTCGAGCGCGCCTTTTTTACGTTTTATTTGCGCCCATTTACTATGACCGGCCATGGTTAGCTGTCAGGGGTGTCAGGATTTTTACTGAAATAATAGATACCATAACCAGCATATGCAAAAAGCATAAAAATACATACGAAAATAACATATACAAAATGCTCTTCCAAAAATTCATTAATATTACTCATATCCATTTCCTTTTAGCTCCGTTGAGCTTGTAAGCCAAAACCCCCGGTATAAAACCTAATATAAATATTATCAAGGTAGCGGCGAAATCAACTTTTTCCGTAGATAAAGTCCCTGACAGCCATTGTAGCGCAATGATACCTGTACTTGACCACATCCCTGTAGAGTAAAACAGCAGAATATTGGTAACCAGTTTACGTTGTTCATGGTTCATTCGAGCAATTCTGACTCTCCATGGTCAAAAATGAAAGGGGTCATTTTTCCTCTGTAGATTAAGCAGAATTCATTTTCTGAGCGTAAATATAGAAACGACTTCTAATGCTTAATAGACCCCAAAACCTTCTCAGGGAGAGCAATTTACTTAATATTATGATTGTTTAGGTTTATTTCGAAACAGCCTTTACTAAAGATATTGACGGCTTTTAAGAAGCCAAATAACTAAAGACAATTTATTTATTTAGCTGCAAATTAACACAAAGTTCTACTAGTACTTTAATAGTTTTAGAAATCCCCGCATCCAAGTCAGAGAGCGTCGCCCCGCCATCCATATAGGCTGGACTTGAGACTATTAAATTCTTGCGATCGAGAATACATTCGGTAGTGAGACAAGTTTTAGCCTGCACGCCAATATTGCGCAGAGCTTCATTCGGTCCAGTTTCTAAACCTAGAGTTAAAGTGATGTCAGGATTTTTATCAGCAAGTGATAGCGCAACTACCGCCGGTGCTATGCAAATCGCCGCAATAGGTTTGCGCAAATCATAAGCTTCGCGAATAATGCGTTTAACTTCTGGATTTACGCTAGCCTTGGGACCATCGAAAGCAAAACTACAAAAATTCTTAGCTACTCCATATCCGCCCGGCAAAGCAATAGCATCATAATCTTGCATTGAAACATTCGCAAGATCCAAAATATCTCCGCGAGCAATGCGCGCCGCTTCGATAAGAACATTGCGCTCTTCCTTCATCTCAGTATCGTTAATAAAATTCAAAACATGGTGTTGTTTGATATTGGGAGCAGCGCACTGGTATTTAGCGCCCTCGCGATCTATGGCTAATAGGGTTAATACCGCCTCGCGTATCTCCGCTCCATCTTTGGCGCCGCAGCCAGCAAGTAATACTAGTATTCGGGGTTCTTTCATATATTTATATTTTAACTCGTTACCTGATTCGTCATCCTGAGCACGTAGTGCGAAGAATCTCTATTCTGTGCTAGTAAGGGATCCTTCGCTGCGCGAGGGATAGCAAAAAGGTGACATGCGTCACGTTTTTGCGCTATTAACTATGAGTTGAAAGTCTATGCTTCACTACTATGGGGTCCTTCGCGAAGCCTGTAGTGAGCGTCAGCGAACTGCTCAGGATGACAGGTCTATTTTGGGCATAATGTAGTTGCTAGAATTATATATATGGACTTTAATAAGTTTACTAAAAATCTCCAATCTGCAATACTAAATTGCCGTGAACTTACCAAGAGTTTAGACCACGCGACTATAGAACCTGAGCATATTTTTGCTTCTGCTTTATTACTCGAAGAAGCCAAGGGTTCAGTTTTTAATAAAATTCTTGAAGATCTTAAAATAGACAGTCTCAAATTAAGTGATGAGATTAAAAGCTACCTTAAGAGCTTGCCTAAATCTAGCGCTATGTCTATGGCAGCAGATCAATTAGCTGTATCAGCTAACACCCAAGACTTCCTTAATAACTCCGAGACTATTGCTAAAACTATGCAAGATGAGTTCGTCTCTCTCGAGCATATAGTAGTAGCAGCGCTCGATACTAAGATGCCTGCTGCTAAAGGCATACGTAAGATACTTGAAGCTCAAGGACTTACTAAGGATAAGGTTCTCAAATCTATCGCTAAAGAGCGTAAAGGACAAAGAGTAACAAGCGACAACCCTGAGGCAACCACAGACGCTCTTAAAAAGTTCGGTAAAGATTTAACTGAGATAGCATCTCAAGGCAAGCTCGATCCAGTTATAGGTAGAGACGAAGAGATACGCAGAGTAATTCAAGTTCTTTCGCGTCGCCGCAAAAATAACCCAGTACTAGTGGGTCCTCCGGGTGTTGGCAAAACCGCTATAGCAGAGGGTTTGGCATTGCGCATTATTAATAGAGATGTGCCAGAAGGTCTTAAAAATAAACGCGTGATCGAACTTGATATGGGCGCGCTTATAGCTGGTGCTAAATTCCGCGGTGAGTTCGAGGAGCGCCTCAAGGCTGTACTTAAAGAAGTGCAAGCGTCAGAGGGTGAGATTATATTATTTATAGATGAGCTGCATACTGTAGTAGGTGCTGGTGCGACTGAAGGTTCTATGGATGCTGGTAATTTGCTTAAGCCAGCGCTTGCTCGCGGTGAGCTGCATTGTATAGGTGCGACGACTCTCGATGAGTACCGCAAATACATAGAGAAAGATTCAGCGCTAGAGCGTAGATTCCAGAAGGTATCTGTAGATGAGCCAAGCGTAGATGAGACTATATCTATACTGCGCGGACTTAAATCTAAATACGAAGCGCATCATGGTGTGCGTATTAAGGATTCAGCTATAGTTGCTGCTGCTAAATTAAGTCATAGATATATTGCTGACAGGTTCCTCCCGGATAAAGCTATAGATCTTATCGATGAAGCGACCGCTAAAGCACGCGTGGAGATAGATTCAGCCCCGGCTGAGCTTGATCATCTTGATCGCCGTATCATGCAGCTTAAGATAGAGCGCGAGGCTCTATCAGCTGAAAGCACAATAAGTACTGGTGATAGTGCTGAAGAGAATAAAGCTAGATTAGATAAAGTTATCAAAGAACTTGGTGAGCTTGAAACTCAAGCGACCAAATTAAGAACTCAATGGCAAGCAGAGAAAGCTGCTATTACTGGAGTTAAAGACATCAAGCAACAAATCGAAACCACTAAAGTACAGATCGAAGAAGCTGAACGTAAAGCTGATCTTCAGCGTGCTGCTGAGCTTAAATACGGTACGCTTCTGGAGCTTGAGAAAAAACTTAAAGCGGTTGAAGAGCTCGATGCTCGCAAAGCTAGTGGTAAAGGTTCTAAGCCAGAGCTAGTAAAAGAAGCTATTGACGAGGATGATGTAGCAGATGTAGTTGCAAAGTGGACTGGTATTCCAGTCGATAAGCTGCTCGCTGAAGAAACTGATAAGCTCCTGGATCTTGAAGCTTTTCTGCGTAAACGCGTTATAGGTCAAGAAGAAGCGGTGACTGCTGTAGCTTCTGCTGTGAAGCGTTCGCGCGCTGGACTATCTTCGCCTAACCGTCCGATTGGATCTTTCATGTTCTTAGGTCCTACAGGCGTGGGTAAGACTGAACTTGCCAAGGCTCTTGCTGAAGCACTTTTCGATGATGATACTGCTGTTACTCGCATTGATATGTCTGAGTACCAGGAGGAGCACACTGTCGCTCGTCTCATCGGTGCGCCTCCAGGATATGTGGGCTATGAAGAAGGCGGTCAACTCACTGAAGCCGTGCGCCGCAAACCTTATTCAATAGTGCTTTTCGATGAGTTCGAAAAAGCGCATCCTGATATAGCCAATGTGATGTTGCAGATATTAGATGAAGGTCATCTTACTGATGGTAAAGGCAAGAAAGTAGATTTCAAAAATACCATTATCATCATGACTAGTAATTTCGGTTCGCAAATGATTATTGAGAATCTTCTCGATACCATGCCAAGTCTGAGCCGCGAAGACGAGCATGACGACGATGATCAAGATGGGGCTAATGTCGATGTGGATTTGCAAGCACAAAATTCTATAGACAAGAAAGAACGTCTCAAAGAAGAAATCTTGCAAGCGATGCGCGAGTATTTCCCGCCAGAGTTCTTGAACCGCATTGATGAGATTATAATTTTCCAACCGTTGCAGATCTCACAAATGAAACAGATCGCTAATATTCAACTTAAAGGTCTTAGAGCAAGACTTGAAGAGCGCAGAGTCGAGCTGGATATTACTGATTATGCTCTTGAACATCTTGGAATTATTGGTTTTGACCCTGTCTTCGGTGCGCGCCCGCTCAAAAGGGTAATTCAACAGCGCATAGAAAACGAGCTAGCCAACCTGATACTAGCTGGTAAGCTGCCTGATAATTCTATAGTAGAGATTGACTACGAAGATGAATTTAAATTTAGCGTAAAACCGCGCAAAACTGCTAAAACTAAGCAGTAATGGCGATTCAAATACTCCCAGAACAAGTAGCCAACCAGATCGCAGCCGGTGAAGTGGTCGAGGGGCCATCATCTGTAGTTAAAGAATTAGTAGAGAATAGCATTGATGCTGGCGCTACTCGCATCTCTGTAGAAATTAATAATCAACTGCGCGATATTCGCGTAGCTGATGATGGTGCTGGTATGAGTGAAGCTGATCTCTTGTTAGCTTTTAAGCGCCATGCCACCAGTAAAATTTCTTCACTTAATGATCTTTATGAGTTGATAACTAATGGTTTCAGGGGTGAAGCTTTAGCGAGTATATCCTCAGTTAGCAAACTTACTTGCATAACTAAGCGCGCTGAAGACAAGCATGCTTCTAAACTATATCTAGAATCTGGCATAGAAGAGCTCAGCACAGCTGGGGCTAGTACTGGTACTAGTATTGAGATCTCAGAATTATTCTTCAATACTCCTGTGCGCATGAAATTCCTTAAATCTAGTTCACGCGAGCGTAATGAAATCATAGATATTATGCGGGCGTTTGCGCTGGCTAGACCAGAGATAGCATTCACGCTCAAGATTGATAATAAAGTGCAGCTAGAGACTAAGCCGTATTTGCATGATGTCGTCCTGAACGCAGTGAAGGACCCCGATGCTACTAACAAGAGATCCTTCGCTAACGCTCAGAATGACAATATTAATGGCAAATCTACATTAGTAGATATTTTTGGCAAAGAGCTGGAGTCTCAGATACTTTCTTTGTCATTAAGACACGGTGATATTAATATCAGTGGTTTTATTAGCTCTACTAGCTATTACCGCTCAGATCGTAGAGGGATTTTTACTCTCCTTAATAATCGTGTTATTCGCTGTCCAGTTCTAAGATCTGCTATTGATGCGGTTTACAAGCAGTATCACCAACCTGGTAGGTACCCAGTAGTTTTACTTAGAGTAGACATGCCAGCAGCGGATGTGGACGTGAACGTGCACCCTAATAAGCGTGAAGTTAAATACAAAAATTCTAATCAGGTTTACACAGCAGTTGGTGATGCGATTGCTAAAGCGCTTGCGGATGCTAGTTATGCAAGTGCAGGGACTAAGCAGGTGAGTTTTGCAGCTCACGAATTGCAGACTATGGAGCAAGGGGCTTTATCTTTTAGTCATCCTGAGCGAAGCGAAGGATCCCTTAATCACGGTATGGGGATTCCTCGCTACGCTCAGAATGACGTCACAGCTAGTGCTCGCAATGACGTGCGCGAACGCAGTTTCAGTACCTTATCCGCCCCGCAAGATTTCGAAACTTACGCCGAACCTAGAACTACTAATAGTCGCAGCTTTATTTCCCGCCTCGGTGCTGTTGATATATCTATAGTAGATACTACTAACCACAAGACTCTAGTTAGCACTCAAGGCAACAAGACTACTTTTGAGATAGTAGCTACGGCTAATTCTAAAACCGTGATTTGTCGTGGGGATTTCGTTGGTGAGAATTGGCTGAAGGACAAGTACCTTAAATTCGTTTATGAGCTAGCCTATGAAGTTCTTGAGAGTGAAGCTAATAA
>CAZQXM010000053.1:0-9902 GCA_964597205.1 uncultured Gammaproteobacteria bacterium | reverse complement strand
CATATTTAGGACCAGGCTTGATTTGTCTGTTTTTTATGGCTATAGCTGGCTATTTCATCTATCAAGCCAAGAAGTCTGGCGAGTTTGAGGGCGATGAAGAAGACCCTAAATATGCGGTTTTTGATGATAATTAACCCGGTTCCGACTTTTATATAGTAGATTATGGATTAGTCGCGACTTTTCTCCATTCTAGGGTATAATAGTCGTATGAAGCGTAGCCAAGAAGGGCTAATACTTAAAGACCTTGAGTCCAAGATGGTACTCCTGGTCGGGCCGCGTCAATCAGGTAAAACTTGGCTCGCTAAAGAAATTGCCAAGCATTTTAAGCATAGTGTTTACCTCAACTATGATTCAACGCTTGATGCTGAAATTATACGCAATCAGAGCTGGCTGCCCAATACTGAACTTTTGATTTTAGACGAGCTGCATAAAATGCCAGATTGGAAAAATTATCTCAAAGGTGTTTATGATACTAAGCCTGCTGGTTTGCGAATGCTGGTTACAGGTAGTGCTAGATTAGACGTTTATGATCAGCTTGGGGACTCGCTCGCTGGTAGATATTTTAGGCATAGACTCTTACCTTTTTCGCTAGCAGAGTTGAGCAGCGCCAAAGAAAAAATCGATCTAGATAGACTAATAGAGCGCGGAGGATTCCCCGAACCTTATTTAGCTGCAAGCACCCTTGAGGCTGATCGCTGGCGCCAGCAGTATATTAATAGTCTTCTTAGCACCGATGTTTTTGAATTTGATCAGGTGCAGAACCTAAAAGCCATGCGGCTTTTATTTGAGCTGCTCCGCGACAGAGTTGCCTCGCCAGTGTCTTATAAATCACTATCAGAGGATCTTGCTATTTCGCAAATGACTGTTAAAAGATATATTCAGATACTTGAGGCACTTTACGTTGTCTTTCGTATAACGCCGTACTCAAAAAACATCGCACGTAGTTTGCTTAAAGAACCCAAGTTATATTTTTTTGATACCGCACTTGTGCGCGGTGATGATGGGGTTAAGTTTGAAAATCTAGTAGCGGTTAGCTTATTGAAGCATGTTTATGCGCGGCAGGATTATTGTGCAGAGAATGTTGATTTATATTATTTGCGAACCAAAGATAAGCGGGAAGTGGACTTTGCGATAGTGCGCGATGACAAAGTTGAAACTATGATAGAAGCCAAGTTCTCTGATGATAATTTACATCGAGGGCTTTTGAATTTTTCTCAGAACTATAAATACCCTGGTATTCAGCTTGTGCGCCATCTTAAGAATGAGCAGCAAATAAAAGGTATTCAGTTGCTTAAGGCTGAGGGGTTTTTAGAGGGCTTAAAAGCATAGTCAAATCCAAATTCCTAACATCGGTATAAACCTTACTGGTAGAAATATAGTCCACTCCAGCGCACGCGTAGTCTACTAAATTCCCCAAGTCTACTCCGCCACTAGCCTCTAGTTTCACTGTGCGACTAGCACCTAAGCGCGCGACGACTGCTTGCACGCGTGAAGGCGAAAAATTATCCAGCATCACCACGTCAACGCCGCTAGCAATCACGGAATCCAGCTGATCTTCTGTTGCGATTTCACACTCTACGCGCAGATTGCGCCCATGAGCTTCTTTCACTAACTCGGCATTTAATAAACCAAATATCAAATGATTTTCTTTTATCAAAACCATATCGCTTAAGTTATATCTATGCGGTGTGCCGCCACCAGCTACGAAAGCTGCTTTCTCGAAGTGTCTTAGACCAGCTGTAGTTTTACGCGTGTCTAATAGTGCAACCGGATAGTCACGTATCAGCGAGACAAAACTATGAGTTTTAGTTGCGATACCACTTAATCTCTGCAGAAGATTGAGCATGGTACGCTCAGCGGCGAGTAGCAATCTAGCGTTGCCGCTTAATATAGCAATCACATCTCCTGGTTTAACTACAGAACCATCGCTAACTAAAAACTCCAATGAAGCAGGAGTCGCTTTAAGTATTTCAGCGCAAGTCTCTAAGACCATACGCGCAGCAGCAGAGCCAGCAACTACACCCGTATCTTTCGCGCGGATCTCTGCGCGTGCAGTTGCATCAGCCGGCACGACCAAGAGGCTAGTGACATCAGAGTTCACGCCATCTTCAAGCAGAGCCAGTTTAATTATTTCCTTATGATTAATGGTTGTGTTCATGGTTGTTGGAGGGCTTCAATGCGTCATCCTGAGCGAGGCGAAGGATCTTCAGGCTTAGGGTGCAATGGATTGCTTCGTCGCTGCGCTCATCGCAATGACATTGCTATAATAACCCTTCGTTGCCTAGGGCAATACTAAAATCATGGCGAAACCAACCAAAAAAATTACAGGCTATATCAATCTTCAACTTGAAGCAGGCAAGGCCAACCCAGCACCTCCAGTAGGCCCAGCTTTAGGTCAGCATGGTGTTAACATCATGGAATTTTGCAAACAGTACAACGACGCGACCAGAGAGAAAGCCGGTTATGTTATTCCAGTTGTAATTACTGTTTACGAAGATCGCAGTTTCACACTTATATATAAAGAACCGCCAGCAGCTGTTCTAATCAAAAAGAAAATCAAACTCGAGAAGGGTTCTGCTGTGCCGCACAAAGATAAAGTCGGTACTATCAACAATCAACAACTCACTGAAGTTGCTGAAGCTAAAATGCCAGACTTGAATGCTAACGACATCGAGGCTGCTAAAAACATCATCGCCGGAACAGCACGCAGCATGGGCGTTGTAGTAAACAGATAAGGAAAAATTATGGCTAAGAAATTAACGAAAAGACAGCAAAAAATCAAAGATCTAGTAACGGCTAACCCTGGTCCACTAGAGCTAACTGAGGCCGTAAAAATCCTTAAAGATTTCGCCGCTACTAACTCTAAGTCTAAAGATCAAACTGTTGAACTAGCGATACAGCTTGGTGTAGATACTAAAGCTAACGATCAGCAAGTTCGCGCATCTGTAGTGCTTCCTGCTGGTACTGGTAAAACTAAGCGCATCGCAGTTATCGCTAAAGGCGAAAAAGTTAAAGAAGCAAAAGATGCTGGAGCTATTGAAGCTGGCACTGAAGAATTGGTGAAAAGAATTGAAGAAGGATGGATGGATTTCGATATCCTTGTAGCTAGTCCAGATTGCATGCCTTTGCTTGGTAAATTGGGTCGTGTACTTGGTCCTCGCGGACTTATGCCTAACCCTAAAGACGGTACTGTAACAGCCGACGTGAAGAAAGCTGTTAGCGATCTTCAAGGTGGTAAAGTTGGTTTCCGTACTGAGAAGACTGGTGCTGTTGTGCACATGCCTATTGGTAAAACTAGTTTCAGCGCTGAAGACCTAATCAGAAACTTGCAAGCAGCTATTTCTGAGATTCAGAAAAATAAACCCTCAGCTTCTAAAGGTACTTTTATGAAGTCAGTTTATATCAGCAGCACTCAAGGTCCTGGACTTAAAGTGAAAGCGGAAGTAGCCTAGTTAAAAGTCCTCGAGCCACGTGATAAAATAAGATGCGTGGGCGAATATTATTTTAATCCAGTAAAAGCCCTAGAACATCATAGAAAGAACCCTCTTGGGATTTTTACTGCGATTAAGGAAGGCCACCGTAGAGAGAGTCAAGAACTTACTATTGTTAGACGCTGTCCTTTTGATCATGGCGCTACTCACAGAAAAAAGCTTGACCACGCCGCCGCAGAAAATGACTATTTAACAGCAGAGAATCTAGAACCACTAAGACTTGCTATCAATGCTAATCCTCAGTCTGCTGGATTAGAAGTTGAAGAAGCTGCGGTGCTAAAAAAAACTATTACTAAAGAACGTGATATTGATCTAGCTTTAGTGCAAGTCGCCTCAAAAGCAAATCTTTTTCTAAGCAAGCATTTACTAGAACCCCTAAAAAATTCTCTGCAAGGAGCTAAGGGAGAACTTTGTAAACTTATGGACACGATTAGGCGAACTCCTGATGCGCCTCCTTACACCGAAGACTCGGCTTTAGAGAGGTATATCTTTGGGATTAAGAAAGTTAGTTTTAATGCGGCTTTGCAGTTTTGGTCAATGCTAAGACTAATCCCCGGTATTTTCCAAAAGAAATATGGCAAGCAAATTAGCAAAGATGAGTTTAGGGCTGCTGTTAAAAATATTCCTAAGTTACTAGAAGATTATGCGAGTTCTAATATAGGACATTTTTATGTGTTTAAAGATTTTACAATTAAAGACCATTTTGATTATCAGCGTTTGCTTGGAAAAGTATATCCAGCCCGATCATACGTTGAAGCCGCTAAAGGACTAGCTCAGACCATGGATGCGCCGGTTTTTGATACTTATAGTCCTAAGTATTTTGATTTAATAGAAACGCCTAATGGACATCAATTGGTTAATAACGAAGAGTCACTTAGGCTTTATGCTGAAAACGTAGATTTAGCTAACCGAGACTGGAGTGCCCCAGAGACGGCTGCCGATCGCCAGGCGGCAAATTTTGCAAATAAGATGGCTAACATGTTGCACTTAGCTCAGGCGACACCGACCCTCAAGTGCCCTGCTTTAAATATAAAACTTAAAGACGGCAAAACTTTATTTACCACTATTAATGATTGGCTTCAACAGCTAACAGAGACTTTTGTGATCCCAGCTTTTGATAATTTTTCTGTGTTTAGGGATAGTAATAGCCCGGTTTAGCCGCCCACCGCCGGCACATCCATTTCTGTACCTATGGTTTCCATTACCTGGATATTAAAATCTGGGCTTAGTTCAGCGTAGCTAAGTATATGTACGTGCGGATCGAATTGCTCGATTAGCCTGAACAGAGGCAAACGTAATGCTGGACCGCAGATCAATACCGGTCTGCGCTCGGCTTGTTCTAAGATACGGCGCGAAGCGTTAGATACTAGAGTTACTAAGTTTTGGATTTGTTTAGGCTCAAGAACCAAGACCATGCTGTTATCAACTTTCTGCAATGATTGCTCTAAACGTTGCTCCCAACTAGGATGGAAAGCCATCGCTGGTAGCTGCCTATCAGGAGTTGAGAACTCTAAGCAGATTTGTCTACCGAGAGCCACGCGTAATTTTTCGGATAATATATCAGGATCTTTAATACCGACAGTAAGATCTTCTAGTTTCTCTAGCAGGTAATGAATATCACGAATAGATACACGCTCTTTAAGTAGATTGACTATCACTCTGCGCATATCACCGAGTGATAGAGCACCAGGCACTAAGTTGTCGACTAATTGAGGATCAGTTTGTTTAACAGTATCTAATACTTTGCGCACATCTGATTTCTCAAGTAGATCATCGATGTTTTTGCGCACTACCTCTGCTACGTGCGCTGTTACTACGCGCACCGCTGGAGCTGCTGGTCTATCCCAATCGATTTGCTCAAGGTATTCTGGATCTACCCAATATGCTGCTTCTTGCAGAGCTGGCTCCCAGCCTGGCATTGAGCCTGGTGGTGCTTCAGAGTAGACATTATCCCAATCTTCGCGCAAGATTAGCATTTTATTTGCGTAGATTTCAGAACTCGCTACTGTAGTATCTCGAATCACCACGCGATATTCGTTTGGTCCAAGACTTGGCGCGTCCATAATACGAACCGATGGAAGAATGTAACCGAGGTTAAGAGTTAATTGGTGACGCAGACTAGCGATCTCAGGAACTAGCGTTCCACCACGACCAGGATCGGCAATATCGAGAAGATTAGAACCTACCCAAATAGCAAGTTTATCTACTTCAAGTAATGAGTACATCATCTCAGGTGTTGCGCGTGGCGCACCAGTGCTATCGACATTCTCATCGATCTCCATACCAGTGTCCATTGGTTTAGCGTCACCACCAGCAAGTCTTTTAAAGAGGAAGAAAGCAAAAGTACCAAGACCAGTAGCTAGTGTCAAAAGCACAGGGGTAGGCATTCCTGGCAGCATCGCAAAAATAATCAAAAGCGCTGCGCCAACCACGAAGGCACTTGGCTTAGCCATTAATTGTTGAGCGATATCCTGACCGAAGCTATCAGCTGTAGAGCCAGCGCGAGTAACAATTACACCGGTTGCAATAGAAAGAACTAGAGCTGGAATAATACATGAGATCGCATCACCGATAGTAAGAATGATGTATTTGTTGGCTGCCATCTCAAAAGTCAAACCCTTCTGGGTCATACCGATAGTTAAACCAGCAACGATGTTAACGATGGTGATGATGATACCGGCAACCGAGTCACCCTTAACGAACTTGGAAGCACCATCCATAGATCCGAAGAAAGCCGATTCGCGTTCTACTTCAGAGCGTTTTTCTTTGGCTTGCTCGCTTGAGATGAGACCAGCATTGAAGTCAGCATCTATGCTCATCTGTTTACCAGGCATCGCATCCAAAGCGAATCTGGCACTAACTTCTGCGACACGCTCAGCACCTTTAGTGATAACCATGAACTGAACGATTGTAATAATGACGAAGATTATAATACCGACGACTATATTACCGCCGGCAACGAACTGCCCCATCGCCTCGACTAATTCACCCGCTTCACCATTCAATAAGATAGATCTAGTGGTAGCGATGTTCAGTGATAGCCTGAACATGGTTGCAAGCAATAGGAAAGTCGGTAAAGAAGCAAAATCTAGAGGACGTGAGATATATAATGAGATACCAATACCAATAACAGCCAAAGTGATATTAAGCGAGATATATAAATCCAGCAGTATTGGCGGTAACGGTACGATGATAATCAGGATGATCCCGAATACCAAGGCGCCGACCATGAGCTCAGATATTTTTAGGCCCTTCATCACGCGCTATTTGATTTTATGTAGCTTAGGTTAAGAACTTATTAAGACCTACCCACCCCTACTGACTTATTAAGCCCGGTTTTTCTTATAGCGAGCGTTTAGATTTTGTACTCGTGGTTGAAAGCGCATTGAGTGACTTACGTCACCTCAATGCTAAGCGCAAAAACGAGCCATTGGGCTCGTTTTTGCTATATACTGAAAGCTGTTATGTCTAAATCTAGCCTCAATGTTATTAAGTTGACCCCAGTTTGGTTCATCTTTTCCGGTTTAATGGTCACAACTGCCGTATTTTTTATAGTGCAGTCTATTATCGCTTTTGGTGCGCCAGTGCGCCCGGGTCTAGATTTTACTGGCGGTTCTAAAATCGAATACAAGTTTAATGGCAAGGAACTTAAAGCGGCTGGCAAAACCCTTAACTCCGAGTCAGTGCAAAACACTCTCAAGTCTATTGGTCTTGGCGGCAGCCAAGTGATGATCACTAAAGATGCTGATCCGATATTGATATTGCGCACTCGTGCGATTTCTGATGATCCGGTTTCTAACCAGCTTGCTGATGCTCTGCGCGCGGAGTATGGTGAGTTCGAGATTAAGTCCATCGATACGGTAAGCCCAGTAATAGGACCAGAGTTATTCCGTAGTGGTATTACTGCGCTTCTGGTTACTATAGTTGCGATCGTTCTTTATATATCATCTCGTTTTCGTAGAGATTTCGCGGTTAGTGCTATCGCTGCCCTAGTACATGATGTAACCATTGTTACTGGCTTATTTGCTTATTTAGGTTTGTATCGCGGGCTTGAAGTAGATATGCTCTTTATAACTGCCTTACTAACAGTGTTTGGTTTCTCTATCCACGACACCATCGTAGTTTTCGATCGTATTCGCGAGAACCAGAAGCTTCAAACCAAGACCTTTGGCTTCGATGAAGTTACTGACCACAGCATAGATCAAGTGGTGGTGCGTAGTTTAAACACCTCGTTCAGTGTTCTTATAGTTCTTGGAATTCTATATTTCCTTGGCGGTGAGAGTACTAGGATATTTGCGGCAGCGATGTTTGCTGGATTATTAATAGGAGCTTATAGCAGTATCTTTATAGCTAGCCCCTTATTAGTTATATTTCGTAAGAATAATATATTAGCGTGACAATAAAAAAGCCACCTTTTGTGAGGTGGCTTTTTGTAAAAACGTTGTAATCCCAACTAACTAGCGCTGTGCGCCAACAAGTTCACGATTTTCAGCGAATTGAGCTGTAGCGGCAGCTGCCGTACCAGCATTTCTAAACAATCTCGCCCATCTTTCGATTACTTCGGCCTGGCTAAGATTTTCTTTATCCGCCAAAGTCTTAATGATTGAAAGAGCTTCAGGGCTAAGACGGAAAGAAACCATTTTCTTGGCCTCACCGTAAATTGGTTTTGGGCCGGTTTTTTTTCTTGCTCTACTTTCTAACATCTTTCCTCTTTCTCCTCTCTACCTAACACCTAATTATAATATACGTATATGTTATTTGTAAATACCCGACAACCTTAAACCAAGATAAAAAAACCTAGCTTTTAGGCGTCGAAGACTAATCCTAGCCTAGTGGGGTTGAAAAGTAAAGTGCTTTTACATAAAAACAAATTAACTTGTGTTAATATTGCCTTAGCTTTTCAAGAAAAACCTTAATTTGAAGCCTTAAATCAGCTTCTGAACCCGTATTATTTATAAGATAATCGGCGCGAGTGGCTTTCTGTTCCTGGGGCATTTGTGCCGCGATACGCTTTTTTAGAGCCTCTTGATTAAGTTCAGGGTAACGGCTAGCAAGCCTTGAGAGCTGCAGTTCTGGACTGGTAGTAATGACTAGTATTTTATCGTAACGCCCTTCAAGTCCAGCCTCGTAGAGCTGTGGCACTAGGTTCGCTACTATCTTATCTCCCTGGTGTGCTTCTAGCCATTTTTCGAAATGCCGCCCGACAGCTGGGTGAATTAGCGCTTCAAGAGTTTTTAATTTAGCCTTATTCTCTGCTCCAAAAACCATGCCAGCTATAGCTTGTCTGTCGCTAGTACCGAATTGGGCTTTTAGTTTTGCTTGTAAGTCTTGGTCATGAGCATAGAGTTCATGTACGACTTCGTCGCTATCCAAAACCGGCACCCCTGCTTCGCGCAAGTATTGACCAGCCAGCGATTTGCCGCAGGCGATATTACCGGTAATGCCAAGAATCAGAGGCATATCTATAAGTATATTACTTGCCGCCTTAGCTGAGCCCAGCCATACTTTATATAGTGCGCAACAAGAAAGGTCACACCTTAGTAGAACTTATAGTCATTATCGGCATCCTGGGTGCGGTAACGGGTTTATTGTATGCCTATTATAACGACGGCTACAGGCTTTTTAGCAAGAGTTTTAAATTCGGACTTTTGCAGCGTGATGCAAGGGTAGCGCTAGAAGATTTAGCTGAGCGCATTAAACATGCCAGCCGTGACTATATTTATACAGATAGTAGTTTTAGTCCGGGCGTGCCTTTTCCAGAAGACGCGATGGTTAATAAACCTTATTTATATTTTGCGGTCCCTAATATTAGTTTTGATGTTGAGATAGAACCGCCTAAACCCATCAAAAAACCAGTTGCTGCCGAAACTGGTATGTGGCGCACTATAGAGACTACGGTTATTAATCCTTTTAAGAAACAAAAAACTGGACTTGAGTTGAAATCTGAGCAAGGTGTATTAAGTCCTGGCGCTAAATATTCAACTATTAAGAGCTATGACTACTACTTATATTATTTCGCTGCGCCTAAGATAGATGTAGACCGTGGTCCAGACCCACGTTTAAGCAAGAGCGCCAAGTTAAAAGTGCTTAGATATAAAAATCAGTCAGCTACTTATACTGATTCGCAAGTTAATGAATGGCCGTTCTTGCCACCAGAGATAATGGAGGAAGATTTTCCTGATGATAAAAAAATTAGCAAACATAGCTATGTAGGACATGTGTTGCGCGAAGAATTAACACCTGAGTTTTCGGTTTATAAATCAACCGTTGTTTATGATTACTCTGGTAGCAATTACGATAAGTTATTTGTTATGAAGGTAAATCTTTATGATGAAGTTAGCGATACCAGAATAAGCTTCGAAACGGCAGTGGCGCCGCGTAACTAATGAAAGCCTTGTTAAAACTAGCTTT
>CAZQXM010000052.1:6494-10306 GCA_964597205.1 uncultured Gammaproteobacteria bacterium | reverse complement strand
CTAGCACCATCAGTATCGAAGAAACATCCATGCCTAGCAATGCGCGTTGGCATCACACAATCAAACATATCAATGCCAGCTTCTATAGCTTTAATCACATCTTCATGAGTACCAATCCCCATCAAGTATCTAGGTTTATCAGCGGGAAGCAAGGGAGCAGTGAAGCGAACTATCTCGTCAATATCTTCGCGCGACTCACCGACACTAACTCCGCCAATCGCATAGCCCGCAGCTGAAAGTGAAGTAATGAACTTCGCCGACTCTGCACGCAAATCTTTATAAATCCCACCTTGAACAATCAGAAATAAACTTGGCGCAAAATCCACAGTAGATGGATCCTTCGCTTCACTCAGGATGACTTTACGCTCTGCAAGTAGCCGCTGATGCTCCTCGACACAAATCTCCGCCCACTTGTGCGTGCGTTCCATAGCATCGCGAGTCTCCTCATAACTCACTTGCCCAGCTGGACAGTGATCGAAAGCCATAATAATGTCAGCACCTAGTTTATGTTGAATTTGAATTGATTCGCGCGGACCAATAAAATGCTTAGAGCCATCAATATGATCTATGAATTCAGCACCAGCATCTGTAATTTTGCATTTATTAATGCGCGCCTGAGAAAAAATTTGAAAGCCACCGGAGTCTGTAAGAAATGGCTTATTAAAATTAGTCCACTTATGCAAGCCGCCAGCCTTAGCAATTAAATCTTCTCCAGGACGCAGATGCAGATGATAAGTGTTTGCAAGAACTATCTCCGCTCCAACTCCAGCGACTTGATCCCAAGTCATTGCTTTTACTGTTGACTGTGTGCCCACTGGCATAAAAACAGGAGTCTCAATAATTCCATGAGCAGTAGTTATTCGACCACGACGGCCCTCACCTTCAAAAAGCTCAAATTTAACTAGATCCGTCAT
The DNA here is from genome assembly GCA_964597205.1 of uncultured Gammaproteobacteria bacterium. Classification (GTDB taxonomy): domain Bacteria; phylum Cyanobacteriota; class Vampirovibrionia; order LMEP-6097; family LMEP-6097; genus CAYUFH01. The sequence continues at coordinate 9,392 of CAZQXM010000052.1, read as the reverse complement.
AAATTAAGATTATGGCAGCCAATAGAACTTAAATCATCAGAAGCTTGTTATCTAGTTAAAAATCCTCGAAAATTGCATCATTACACTGATATAATTAAACAGATCAAGCCCTGTTAGACCAAGCCAAAAAATGGGTCTAATATTGATATATTGCTTTTTAGCAAGGGTTAATACCCAGATGACAGAAGAACCAGAAGACAAGCAAATTCCCTGTATAGTCGGCAAAGGCGTAGTAATGTCCAAGAGAGACATGATGCGCGTTTTGAAAGGCTTCGACCACGTCTTGTTTACTGACACCATTGATGGGGAGCTACAAATCGAAGATGAAGCTTACGTAGTAGAGGTTTTTCGCAACGACATTGAAAGTACTATAGTTTTTAATCGTCGCATGCACATCAACGTGGAGAATTTCGAGTATCTGCGCATAATTCAGAGCTTGCCTGGCATAGTGGAACTTATCGAGGGGCATCGCACCTTAAGGCTTGAAGCAGTGGTGGATCCATTTAGCAATAAAGACATTTTAATGACTGAAGTACTTGAGAATCGTGCCCGTATGGAAGCTCTTTACGAAGAAGAAGACATCATTTTTGATGATGATTTTTAAATAGTCCAAACAACCTAGTCTATCTAATCTATTTAAAGCTCAAAACCCAGTCCCCAAGGGCATATTATGTCTATGGAGAAAAACCTCCGATCACTTTTAGCGATCAAACCTGCTGAGATATTAGCCTTAGCAAGAAGATTGTTAGAAAATCAATCCAACGTACTTGCGATGTTTATCATCTTGGTACTTGGAATGTTATTAATTCCGTTACCATCTTTCGTACTCGACTTAGCTTTTGTACTTAATTTCTCACTCTCACTTGGGATTATTCTAGTGACCATGTACACCAAGAATCCTCTTGAGTTTAGTACTTTTCCGACAGTATTACTATTAGTCACGCTCGGTAGATTAGCATTAGAGATTAGTGCAACTAGATCAATATTACTAACCGGACATGCCGGAAATGTAATTCACGCAGTTGGTGAATTCGTTGTAGGTGGTAACTATGTAGTTGGTATTATAGTTTTTATAATACTATTCGTTATCAACTTTATTGTCGTAACCCAAGGTGCTGGCAGGGTTTCAGAGGTCGCAGCTAGATTCGCTCTTGATAGTATGCCTGGTAAACAGCTTGCTGTAGATGCCGATCTTAATGCTGGTCTTATTGATGAAGCGACAGCTAAGAAGCGCCGCAAAGATATAGCAAGAGAAGCAGATTTCTACGCCACTATGGATGGTGGTAGCAAGTTCGTCAAGGGTGATGCGATTGCATCAATTATTATCGCTTTCATCAATATCGCAGCTGGTTTTATTATCGGTATGCTACAGCTACAACTCTCAGCTCCAGAATCAGCACAATTATTCACACTACTCACTATCGGTGAAGGCTTAGTCTCGCAGATACCAGCTCTAATTATCAGTGTGGCTACAGGTATCATCGTTACTAGAGCTGATCCGGATATAAGTCTTGCTGATGATATCGGCGCACAATTATTCAACAATAAAGAAGTTACAGCTGTAGCCTCTGTAACCATGATGCTGCTCGCTATTGGTGTTAGAGGAGCTTTCTTACCTTTCTTCTTAGTTTCTTGCGGACTAGCTTACTGGGCTTATCACAAATATCAGATCGAGGCTATTGATAAAGCCACTCTAGTAGCAGCTCCTGATGGGCGCATGGTTAGTCCTGATGAGCTTAACGAAATTAAATCCAAAGAAAAACAAAAACAGAAAATCCAAGACAATAGCCCAGAGGGCGTTATCAAGTTACTCAAGATCGATCAAATGGAAATTGAGATCGGATATAAACTAATCGGTCTGCTTGATCCGGAGAAAGGTGGCGACTTAATGGAGCGCATCGGTCAAATCCGCAGGCAAGTTATGGTGGAATTAGGTTTACCAGTTCCAGCTATTCGCGTGCATGATAATTTGCAATTAGGAGCTAACGAATATATCATCAAACTACGCGGAGCACCTATAGCTAGAGGCACTGTTAAAGCTGATAGCTTCTTAGCTGTGAACACCGGGCTTGTAGATCCTAACGCTTCTAAGCTAGAAGGTGAAATCACCACAGAGCCTAGCTACGGACTTGCTGCAGTATGGATTAGAGAAAAAGATAGAGCTAACGCAGAAGCTTTAGGTTACACAGTAGCAACACCATCATCAGTCTTAGCTACTCACTTAACCGAAACTATACGCAAGTATGCTGGCGAAATACTATCACGCCAAGACCTAGTTAGAATGCTAGATAGAGTGAAGGAATACAATCAAAATATAGTAGATGAGATAAACACTCTACTAAGCACCGGCGAACAATTAGCGGTCTTGCAGAATCTACTAAGAGAACAAATATCAATTCGCGACTTAAATTCAATCTTAGAGCAATGTGCTAATTTCGCACGCATCAATAAAGAATCAGAGTTTCTTGCTGAGAGAGTTCGCGAAGGCATAGGCAGACAGATATGTTCTGGCTTCGTGGTTGAGCGCAAGCTAAATGCTATAACTTTCCACCCAAGTGTAGAACAAGAATTAGTTAGCGCCTTGCACGTCGATAGACTAGCTCTAGACCCGGCTAAGATCAAAGCTATATTAGAGAAGCTTAGTGGTGGCATAGAAGAACTATCTAACCAGGGTTATCCACCAGTATTGCTTTGTAACAATAAGATCAGGTTGGCTTTACGTAAACTGCTGGAGCGTAATTATTCTCAATTAAGCATAATCTCTTACAATGAAGTGCCGACTGATATGGACGCTGTTTCAGCGCATATGATACGGTTCGATACAGCAGAAGTAGTATAAGACGAGTTAGGATTAAAGCCCAGATGCTAGGCGTGCAAGGGCGAGGCAGCGCAGTTTAG
>CAZQXM010000052.1:0-6394 GCA_964597205.1 uncultured Gammaproteobacteria bacterium | reverse complement strand
CCATCAATCCGAGCCGCAGAAACAATAATCTTCTTAAGATGCGAATCATCCTTGCGACCACGCGGAACGTTCTCTGCAACCTCACCACTATCAGGGTCCATAAATATCACAACAGTTTTAATAAGATATTTTTCTTGCTTAATAACGTAATCAACCTTACCAGCAAAAGCACCATAACAATCTAGCTCAGGTGACGAATAAGGAAGCGACAGCATCCTTTCCATTTCTTGCTCAGCTATATATTTGAGTTCAGTCTGACCTCTACTTATCATTCCAGCGCGAATAGCGTAGTTATAAAAGCCGAGTATAGAGACTAAAGCCGTAGAAATAATCGCCACCGAGATTAAAAGCTCTATCAAAGATAAACCACTCATTGAACGCAACTGAGGCTTCAAGCTTTACCCCCTTCTTTTTCATTAAATTTAATAGCATCCTTATGCTCTTTAAGGAATTGCTCTTCATTAATCTTAGATCTCTCCATCTTACGAGCAGCACGAGCGCGGGTAAAAGGTAAACCTATTAAGGCTTTAGTAATTCCACTAGGATTATAGTTAACGTGCCCGTGACCACTAATCGCCATCTCTGAGCTTGGGTTCAACGGATGAACAATAATGCCACCAGAAATTTCAACGTTACCGGATATTTGCAAATCACCAATAATATAAATCACACCATCGAATTGACTAGGATGCGAGGAACCGCCACCAATACGCACTGTACCTCCTGAAGGATTTAGTCCACCCAAGGTAGTATCTATAACCAACAATCCTTGTCCAGTCAGTGCGTTACCACCATCGTAACTAGGAGTGCCCTCAATAATATTCAGCCCAATATAGCCCTCATAATCTTCATAGACTCCACTAGGCACCGATGTTTTAGTACTTATACCTTCAGTCCAATCAGCAAGTGTATCCAATGGAGTGCCCAAAACATATTCAAGCTTAGTCTTACCAGGCACAGAAATATGTGAAGCAACGGGAATCAAGAATCTCTCAGAATCCTGCTCACTAATACCGAAGGGAGTAATAATTGAAGGTGTAAACTGCACTATTTCATCATTCAAATAATGTGGCTCCTCAAAACCCGGCTCCTTAACGAAAATAGATGAAGAGCCTACAGTATCAACAATCGCATAATCACTAAATTTAGATTTTCCACCAGCAGGAATTACAGCTACGATATGACCAGGTTTGAAACCTCTACCTGAGGGACTAGGATCTTTAATATTAAACCAAAGATCTTCAACTACCGCTGAACCAGTTGGTGTCGGCGGGTTAATCAAACCAGAAAGATTGAACGCACTAGAGTCAGGTCTAGGATCTTCAACAACAATCTCTAAATCACCACTACTACTAGGTTCAAACATAGTTGCAACAGCTTCTTGATAACCTCTAATTTGAATATCAGAAGTACCAAAACTCACTCTAGAATTGGTAGTGATAGCTGCATGCAATCGTGGTAATTCTCTTCTAATGATCTGAGTTTCCTTATAAGTAGCACCAGCCACCGTTGCGATAGTCTCCACTTTCCAGACCGTCTCCATATCAGATTTAAGTAAATCAAAATTACGCTGAAAACGTGCACCACTATTAGCATTTGGATCTGGCTTAGAACCATTGCTCGGTCTACCATTAGTTGGATCATTAGCGCTAGCTACTTGCGGTCTACCACCATCACCGCCCAAAGATACGCTATCAAAAGGGATATTAGAGTGAGACTTAACATACAACAAAGTTATTACCGTACTATAGGTACCGATGCCAGGATCCTTGCCGGCTGTTTCATCTTTAGGCTCAACATTAAAAGTCCAAGCATAACTCTGTCCACCTTTATTAAAGAGGGTTATAGAATGCAAGCCAGGCTCAGCTCCACGAGATTTAATTTTAAAAACCACCTGAGTATCATTGTAAGAAATAATATCAAGATCAAAAGCATCAGAATCCGGAACCAGCATCGGAGAATTACCAGCATCACCCAACCCAGTACCTTCAATAAGCACTCCTGCTATCTCATCGGAAGTTTTCATACGCGCGAACTGCTGACCATAATCTTCTTGCAACTCTGGTGGGATTACGATATCAGAGATCTGCGGCGAAAGCTTAGATTCATAGGCTGGAACTACGTAGAAAAATGCTGATTGAGATCCTGCTTTTAGCTTGTAACGACCTGGCTGAAGGTCATCAGCAATTTGAACAGTAACATCACGCGAACTAAGTTCTAGAATACGAATATCTAAACTATTAAAAACAGGTTTGAAATCTTCTATATTCTCGGCATTAATCCTGATATCTACTTGCTGCCCCTGCTCACCAAAATTAGGATTAAGCCCTCTGAGAATAGGGCGCTTAGAATCCTTACCATAGTCGGGAACTACATTAAGATACTCTTCACGAATATCATTCTGTCTAATAATTACCGGAATATGGTCAGCTAGAGTAACTTGGAAACCAGGTTTAATATGCATGCCTTTAGGTATAGGAATACGACCTATACGCTGAACATTCACCTCAGGCAAAGGAAAATAAACTTCTTCAACTAATAATTGACTACCAATATTAATACCAGCAGCTTTAGCTTTCTCAAGAGCCAAACGCTCCTGCATAACCATAGCCATATATTGAGCACCGCTGATAATATCGCCTTTATCAATATGCACATAGTAAGGGTTAATCAAATAAAAATTAATATAACGTGGTACCTGAGTTAGATCTAAACTGTTAAATTCAGACTCTTGAGTGTCTTCATCTTCACTCCAATCACTCTCGTCAACTTCCCATTCATCCCAATCCTCATCATCCCAATCATCAGCATTCTCTATGTCAGCCATTTTGGCTTCTTGTTCAAGCTGTGCTTGAGTTTTAATTACCGTGGGTAGTGTTTTAACATTAAGCCTAGCGACAGCTCTAGCATTAGCCGCCTCTGCTATGTATTTTGCTTGCAGACTGTGTATATTACGCACAGATTCCTTGCTATTAATATCAAGAAAATAAAGCACGCTACTAAGCAAAGAAGAAAAAATTAAGCACAAGACAACAGCAAAAGGCAGGGTAAAACCTTTGGCTTGCCGGCGCGCGTTAATATAGGCAAAACTGCTTGCCATGCTCTTAATATGTCATGAAATACTTGATTTGTCGCTTGAGAACCGACTCTAGGTTCTCGACATAAATAAATACTATATCTTTCTAAAACTCCTTGCCCCAAGCCGATACTACCCTGATATAATAAGCCGAGTCTTGCCCCCATCGTCTAGAGGCCTAGGACATTCGGTTTTCATCCGAACAACAGGGATTCGAATTCCCTTGGGGGTACCATTCATAAACAAATACACCCTCACGTCGTGAGGGTGTATTTGTTTATACGGGTATCAACACCACCTCAAGGAATTCGATTCGGTCCACCTTGCTTCGCTAGGTGGCAGGGATTTATTTTTTAATCTGCGCCGCTATGGCGGCGCAGGCTTGGGGTAGCATAAACGTGACTAAACGTCACGTTTATGCGCTGCACTCTGCGAGTGCAGAATCTCAGCATTACTAATTCGTACTAAAATTAAACAGTGCCCGCCTTCGCCGACTTCATCTTCAAGCTAATCCCACTCTATTTCATCATTGCCCTGGGCTTTGTGGCAGGTAGATGGCTTAAAGTACAGCGAGAGAGCATAGCTCCATTACTACTATATATAGTGGTACCGATAGTAACTTTTAAGGCTATATTCCTGCAGAAGCTCAGCTATCAAATGCTTAGCTATCCAGTCTTTATGCTGGCTACAAGTCTTGCCCTTTCACTACTATTCTTCTATATCGGCAAAAAATTCTTCGACGCTGAGCATGCTGGTTTATTGTCTCTCTGTGCAGGACTCGCTAACGTCGGTTATTTCGGATTACCACTAGTATTAATCACTCACGGCGAAGGAGCACTAGGCATAGTGATGTTACTAATATTAGGCACCGCGATACACGAAAGTTCATTTGCGTTTCTAATTGCAGCACGCGGTAAATATAGCCATCATGAGGCTTTAATGAAAACACTTCGCTTGCCTGCTATCTACACTAGCTTACTAGCTTTACTCTGCAACTGGCTCTACAACAATTATTACCTCTGGTGGAGTTCGAATCCTGAACTCAAAAATATCTGCGATCAAGTTATATTCAACCTCTTAGCTTCAGTTGATAAATTCGTCGGTGCTTACACCGTGCTTGGCATGATGATGATAGGACTTGGTCTATCAACACTTGAACGAATCAAATTCGATTGGAAATTTACCGGACTAGCATTAATCGCCAAATATCTCTGTTATCCAGGTTTAACTATAATCGTTGCGCTAATTAATAATTACTACTTGCATTTCTATGAGCCAGAAGTTATGCAACTATTATTCTTAATGTCGATAGTACCTACTGGAGCTAATACAATATCTATAGCAACAGAGCTGAGATTGCCTACAGACACTGTTTCTATTACAGTACTTATTAGCACAATCTTTGCGCTATTCTACATACCACTAGTGCTGTATTGGGTAAAGCCTTGGTTGTAGCCGTCATCCTGAGCGCAGCGAAGGACCCCCGTACTTTAGCACCCTAGACTGATAGAATATTTCTATGCACTTCGATTTAAGCGAATTAATTATTACCGTTGGCTATATTGGAATTTTTGCAATAATATTTGCTGAATCTGGTTTATTGATTGGATTTTTCTTACCCGGTGACACTCTGCTATTTACAGCTGGCTTTCTTGCCTCACAAGGGATACTATCACTACCGATACTGATACCACTATGCTACATTGCAGCTGTTACAGGCTACTGGGTAGGTTATATATTCGGACACAGAGTAGGGCGCAAGCTATTCGAGCGTGAAGATACTTGGTTCTTCCATCGCAAGAATCTTATAGCCGCCCAAGAATACTACGAGAAACATGGCACTCAGACATTGATACTCGCTAGGTTCATTCCTATAGTTAGAACCTTCGCTTCTATAGTCGCTGGGATAGCAGAGATGGATTACAAAACTTTCTTGCGTCTTAATTTTATTAGTGCCGCATTATGGACAATAGGTCTTAATCTAGCTGGCTATTTTTTAGGCAAAGCAATTCCTGACGTGGATAAATATTTACTACCTATTGTTGGGGTGATATTTGTGGTGTCGGTGGTGCCGGGGGTTTTGCATTTAGTTAAGAAAAAGCCTTAATCTAGTAGTTTAGATTAATCTTGATATTAGCCTGTTTTTCTGCAATAAGTCTCTTGATAAAATCAGCTTTAGCAGTTAAATCATCTGCAAATTCAGGATGTAATTCTGCAAGAGTTCGATAAAACTTTTCGTTGAGTCGCAAAAGTTCTCGCGTGTTCACATTGTGATATTTTTTTCCAGCTGTCAGAATATTTAAATCAGCATCACACTTAAGATCTCTTTGATTTACTCTAGCTCTTGGGGTAAGACTCTTAAAGGTTATAGTCCTATCAGATAAACTGACATCAACAAGGCTATCCATCGCCGCTTCTTCGTAGAACCTTCTAATTAAAATATCATCATCAAGCCATTGAAGTAACTGTAAGCGCTTATCAGTAACGGGCTTGGCATGATGTTGAATAAGGTGAAAAAGCAATTTGATATTGGTTTCATCAATTGCTTCATTTTTACCATTCACTTTTAAGCCAAAATGATAATCTGAATAAGAAAGAAGAGTCGTTATTGCAGGAAATCGCTGCGACAAAGTAAAGACCTTGTTATCAATTTTAATTTTAGTAACCCTAAAACCCGGCTGAGAAGAATCAGGAAATTCTATTTTTGATTGAGCCAGTACAGATTCCAAACTGTCCGATTTAGACATTCGCAATAAATTTTCATAGCCCCTTGGTGCCGCAGTTAAAGTCTGTGGACGACGGCAAGCATCTGCAGTCCCAGGTCCCAAACTATAAGCTTTAGTTGGACTTGATTGTCCCGTAGAGAAATTAATAAGCGGTAGCATGAAGATAATATTATACGCTATTGTGAATAATATTACCTTCGACCCAATCGGTTAAAGCCGAATGCCACGCAACACACCTTCGACCATCGGTTAAAGCCGAATGCCGCACAACACACCTCCGACCATCGGTTAAAGCCGAATGCCACGCAACACACCTTCGACCATCGGTTAAAGCCGAATGCCACGCAACACACCTCCGACCCAATCGGTTAAAGCCGAATGCCGCTGCGCGGCATTCGTGGCCGAGTGTCTTTTTCGATGTGGTTCCTTACGGAACCACTAATCGAGCACTCGACTTCTAGCCACTGGTGAGGGTTAAAACTTCGAAGAGCCCCAATATACAAAAGAGGGGGCTTAAGCCCCCTCTTTTGTATATACTGGTGCGCCTGGAAAGATTTGAACCTTCGACCAATCGGTTAAAAGCCGAGTGCTC
>CAZQXM010000051.1:0-10392 GCA_964597205.1 uncultured Gammaproteobacteria bacterium | reverse complement strand
TTGATCTTCGAAATCGAAATCGTCTTTCTTAAGAGTACAGCTGTCTATGCCCATCATATCCACATTAGAGCCACCAGGCGGCACTATAGGCCAAACATTCATATCGTATGCCATCGGCACATCAATAACACAAGCCTTAGGATCAGCTTTGGCTTTACGAATAACTTCCTCGAACTCTTCTCTAGTGTTAGGTCTATAACCTGGTAGATCATAAGCATCAGCTAACTTCACGAAATCTGGACTGCCGTGATTAAGATCTATATGTGAATATTTCTTATCGTAGAATAATTCTTGCCACTGACGCACCATACCAAGATTCTTATTATTGAAAATAATATTTATAACTTTCAGGTTGTAAGCTTTAAGCGTACCTAGCTCCTGCTCGCACATCTGGAAACTACCATCACCAGTAATATTAATTACAGTCTCATCACTTCTATCATTCTCTGTTCCAGCAGAATCTAATAGAGCGGCAGCTCCGCCCATAGCAGCAGGTAGACCATAACCCATAGTGCCAGCACCACCACTAGTCAACCATTTGCGCGGTTGATTAATTACAGCATACTGAGCAGCGAACATTTGGTGCTGACCAACGTCAGTTGCGTAGACAGCCTTATCACCAAACTCACGCTCTAAGACTTTAAAAACAAACTGCGGGCTAATATACTGACCAGCAATAGGATCATGATCAAGTGGATACTCATCTTTCCATTCTTTGATTTTTTTCAACCACTCTTTAGTGTTAGGTTTATTCTTGCCGATCTCGCCAAGAAGCTCATCAAGAACCAGCTTCGCGTCACCAACTATAGGTATATCGATCTCATTGCGCATCTTACGATTCTTACCAATCTCAGCAGGGTCAATATCTATATGTATAACTTCAGCATCTGGCGCGAAGGTCGAGAGTTTACCAGTCACCCTATCATCGAAGCGAGTACCAACTGCTATCAAGAGATCACAGTTATAAACCGCGTAGTTAGCGTAAGCAGTACCATGCATACCAAGCATACCTAAGAAAAGTTCATGTCTATGTTCAATAGCACCCTTACCTTTAAGAGTAGTAGTAGCCGGTATAGAACAATTCTCCATCAATCTACGCACCAAAGGCGTAGCGCCTTCAGAATTAACAACACCGCCACCAATATAAAGTACAGGGCGCTTAGCCTTAAGTATCTTTTGCGCAGCCAACTGGATCTGCTTAGGGTTGCCACGTAATTTAGGTTTATAACCACGGATATTAGCCTTGAATTCATTAGTAACTTTATTCTCAGCGGTAATTTGATACTCACCATTAAGAACATCTTTAGGCATATCGATAAGCACCGGACCAGTTCTACCAGTACTAGAAATATGAAAAGCATTAGCTACGCTAAGAGCTAGATCACAAGGGCGTTTCACTAGATAACTATGTTTAACGATCGGGTAAGTAATTCCAGTAATGTCAGCCTCTTGGAAAAAATCCGTACCAATACCAAATGTCGGCACTTGTCCAGTTAAACAAACTATAGGCACTGAGTCCATATAAGCGTCAGCTATTCCAGTAACAAGATTAGTGCTGCCAGGACCACTAGTTGCTAGCACCACTCCGCATCTACCACTCACCTGCGCGTAACCTTCAGCAGCATGACAGCCACCTTGTTCGTGGCGCACTAAGATATGTAGAAGTTCAGTTTCACTGTAAAGCTCATCATAAAGCCCCAGCACCACTCCACCCGGATAACCGAAGAAGCGTTTAACACCTTGGCGTCTAAGTTCTTTGAGTAGAGCTTTAGCACCAGTAGTGAATTCTTGAACTTCATTAGCAGAAGCAGCAGGAGCCTCGGCTAAGACTTGAGCATTATTAGCATTATTAATTGATTTGAACAAAATTTAGCCTTCTATATCTGCAAACAATGCTGATGATAAATATCTTTCCCCGTTAGAAGGAATAATCACCACTATCATCTTGCCCTTATTCTCTACTCGCGCTGCCACCTGGAAAGCCGCTGACAATGCCGCACCTGAGGAGATTCCACAAAGAATACCTTCTTCTGTTGCTGCACGCCTAGCTATAGACATCGCTGTAACGCTATCAACTTGAATAACTTCATCAACGATAGACTTATCAAGATTATCAGGAATAAATCCAGCACCGATACCTTGGATCTTGTGGGGACCAGGTTGCCCGCCAGAAATAACTGGAGATTCTTTAGGTTCAACTGCGATCATCTTGATAGTTGGCTTACGTGATTTAAGAACTTTACCAACACCAGAAATAGTACCGCCAGTACCAACACCTGCAATCACAATATCTACAGCCCCGTCTGTGTCGCGCCAAATCTCCTCTGCTGTAGTCTCCATATGGATTTTAGGATTAGCAGGATTACTAAACTGTTGTGGAATAAACGAGTTAGCAGTAGCAGCCACTAACTCATTAGCTTTCTCGATAGCACCTTTCATACCAAGAGCGCCAGGAGTAAGAACTAGTTCAGCACCATAAGCTCTAAGAATTTTGCGACGCTCAACGCTCATAGTGTCTGGCATAGTAAGGATTAATTTATACCCTTTTGCTGCGCAAACAAAAGCAAGAGCAATTCCCGTATTGCCGCTTGTCGGTTCAATAATAGTAGTTTTAGCAGGGTCTATAAGTCCTTGCTTCTCAGCTTCTGCGATCATACTGTAGCCAATACGATCTTTAACAGAACCAGCTGGATTGAAAAATTCAAGTTTAGTAATGATGTCAGCGTTTTCAGCTTCAGGCATACGTGATAAACGCACTAAAGGAGTGTTGCCTATAAGCTCGGCTAGATTGTTAGCTATTTTCGACTTAGTAATTGTCATAGCTTAATTATACAATAGAGCTAGCATGAACTATAAGCGCCTAACCCCTCTAATAAAAGCCCCCTTAAAGCTCTAATATCCCCAAATAAGCCATAACAAAGTCAGAACAAATCCTTAACTTCCTTAAGTAAATTCAACTGAGATTTATCCCAGCTAAAATCATTAAGTTCAGTTTCAATAGCCATAACTATTAAGTCACCAATATGCTCGGATTTAAGCTTATAGAGTATATGCTTGCCGGATCTTCTTTCTGAAACCACCTTATTAAGCTTAAGTAATTTTAGATGCTGCGAAACTGTAGACTGACTTACTTGCATCGCCTTAGTTAGCTGCGAAACATCTAACTCAGAGCTTTGGTGAAGTAGACCAATTAACCTAATTCTGTCAGGGTGGGCGAGAATTTTAAACAATTCAGCCAAAGATTTAAGCGCTACATCAAATTTACGTCTATGCATAAACTAACATCATGTTATCATATTAGAATATTCTAATATATTAACATGAAATACGTGGTAAAAAACTAAACTAGAGGAGCGATAAAAGATGTTTAAACCAGAAAGTAAAACCTACGCAGAACTAAAAGAGGGTCTAAAGCAATTTAGCCAAATAAACTACCCAGATAAAAAAGACCTATTCAAAGCACTAGGTGGCAGCCAATTCCCTAAGATACTTTTTATAACTTGCTCAGACTCACGCATAGCACCTTGCTTAATCACGAACACTGATCCTGGAGACTTGTTTGTAATTCGCAATGCCGGCAACATGATCTCTATGGTAGACGGCAGCGCCGAAATGGCAGCCATAGAGTTCGCTGTTAAAGCACTTAAAGTCACTGACGTAGTTATATGCGGGCACACCAATTGTGGAGCGATGAAAGCTGCTATAGCTGATCAAAAACCAGAAGGTTTACCCCATGTATGTTCATGGCTTGAACATGTTTCAGATCTAAAAGAAGCATCTAATGGAGACTTAGATAAATGTATAGAACTTAACGTAGTTAAACAAATGCACAATATCAAAAAACTAGGCTTCGCAGAGCACCTAGGATTACACGGCTGGGTTTACAACATCGCGACTGGTACAGTTAGCGAATACGATCCACGAGCCGAAAAATTTGTGCCTATAAATGAGAATGATAAATCATAAGCTAATCAGATAAGCTAAGATATTCCTTTATGCTGCAACCCCAGGCTATCACTAATGATGCCAGCAAAGGACTTGAGATTTGCCAGCGGCTTAGGGCTGGAATTGACTACGAGATTAAACATTTATACGTTGACGCTAAGGGTAAGCAATATTTATTTAGTGAATTCGTTAAACATGAAGCTAATATAGCTCTCAGTATTTATAAACACAGTTCACGCTGGGCAAGTATACGCTCTGTGATGCAACGTTATCCTTTCTCTGATGTTAACGGGCGCATACATATAGTTAAGCTAATTAAAGAACATTTAACCGAGCTTGAGGATCTTTATGAATCCAAGCTAATACCTGCTACTAATGTCATCCCGAACGCAGTGAAGGATCCCCATACTAATGCAGAAGGGATTCTTCGCTTCGCTCAGAATGACAAGAATATATCTCAGAATGACAAGAATATATCTCAGAATGACAAGAATATATCTCTGAATGACACAAACAAGGCTCGCAATGACACAAGAGATATAAACGAAATCGAATTACAATTCTTAAAAGGCGTCGGTCCGCAACTAGCTATCAAGCTTAAACACCTAGGACTCAATAATGCTGAGGATCTTCTTAACTATCTACCGCGAGATCATATCGCTTACGAGAATAAAGTTCAGATCAGAGATATACAAGAAGGCGAGGAAGTAACAGTTTGCGGTCACGTAGATAAAATCACCGCCTTTAAAACACCGCGCAAAAATATGATCATCATCACTCTAGTGATTAAAGATGATAGCGGCACTATTAAAATCAATAAATTCTTCCAAGGTAATTCTACTCATTACTACCTCAAACAATATACAAGCCAATTCCCTAAAGGCACAGCCGTGTTAGTCGCTGGCACCGTGAAGAAGGATAAGTATGCCGGCAAGACCATCCAAAACCCAGTTCTAGAGGTGATCTCAGAAGATTTCACCATGGGCGACGATAATATCCATACCGGCAGAATAGTTCCTATATATCCGCTCACTGAAGGCTTGTCGCTATTAATACTGCGTAAACTAATTTACAAAACTCTTCAAGAACACAAATACAGTATTAAAGAATTTTTACCTGATGACATTATTAGGCGTTATGGCTTGATGAGCTACGCTGAAGCGATTGAAGAGATTCATTTCCCAACTAGTATGCTGCGCAAAGAAACTGCCGCTACTAGATTAATCTTCAATGAGTTCTTCTTATTACAATTAAGATTTATGCAGATACGCCAAGAGTATAAGCATAGATCCAAGGGTATAGTTTTTAATTGCTTCGGTAATATTTCTTTAGTTGAAGCATTCGAAGCCTCTTTGCCTTTCAGCCTTACTCAAGCCCAGCACAACGCATTCTACATAGATATAATTCAAGATCTAGCCAGTGAAGCACCGATGCACAGGCTATTACAGGGTGATGTTGGTTCTGGTAAAACAGTAGTAGCCTTCATGTCTATGCTCGCTGCTGTTAGCCAAGGTTACCAAACTGCCGTGATGGTACCAACCGAGATACTCGCTGAGCAACATTATCGTAAATTCCAAGAGTGGGTTAATAACATGGAAGAGACTATGCGGGTGCGCATAGGGTTATTGATCGGCAGGTTAAAAGCTAGCGAGAAACGTGATCTACTAGAAAGACTAGCCAATGGACAAATAGATATAGTAGTAGGCACCCACGCGTTAATCCAAGAAAAAGTTCAATTCAAAAATCTAGGTTTGATAGTAGTCGATGAGCAGCATCGTTTCGGCGTAAAACAACGCGAGACTCTAGCGCGCAAAGCTCTTACAGAACATAGTGGTGAGAATGAGCTGCCGCAAGTAGAGAAACTCTTTATGACCGCAACTCCAATACCACGCACCTTAGCTTTAACCATGCATGGCGACTTGGATATAACTGAGATCGATGAGATGCCAGCAGGGCGCCTGCCTATTATCACCAGGGTTATTGGTGGTAGCCATGGCGTGAAGAAATCTGATGTCTATCACTTGATCGCTGATGAGATTGCGAAAGGCAATAAAGCTTATATAGTTTTTCCTCTTATCGACGAGTCTGAGACCCTATCAGCTAAAGCCGCAACAGCAGAATATCAACAATTAGAGCATGAGGTTTTCGCAGGTAATGAGCTAATTAAACTAGGCTTAGTACACGGCAAACTCCCTAATGATGAGCGCGACATTATTATGGATAAATTTCGTAGTGGTGAAATCAATCTACTAGTCGCTACTACCGTCATAGAAGTAGGAGTAGATGTCAGCGAAGCGACAGTAATGCTTATAGAATCAGCTGAACGCTTCGGGCTAGCGCAGCTGCACCAACTAAGAGGTAGAGTAGGTCGTAACGACAAACAATCTTATTGTTTCTTGCATAGTGGTTCACGCTCAGCGACTGCCATGGAGCGGCTCTGTGTTCTGGAGCGCACTAATAATGGTTTTATAGTTGCTCAAGAAGATTTGCGTATTAGAGGTGCTGGGGATTTTCTTGGCGTGAAACAATCTGGACTGCCCGAGTCAGCTCTCAAGGGACTAGCGGACCACGAAGAGATACTCAATATGTCGCGTAAGGCGGCGCAGCATCTTATCGATGAGGATCCTGACCTCAGCAAGCATGAAGCACTTAAACATAAGTTAGAGCAGAAGGACCATCTTAGTACCATCCTGGGTGGTTAATCACGTGACTGTCATCCTAAGCACGAAGTGTGAAGGACCCCTATGTGTTACACAATGGATCCTTCGCGAAGCCTGTAGTGAGCGTCAGCGAACTGCTCAGGATGACGGCAGTGCAGAATTTAATTAAAAGTTACAAGCAGGTATGGAACTAACAACAAAGCAATAATATTCACGATCTTAATCATCGGATTAATCGCCGGACCAGCTGTATCTTTATAAGGATCACCAACAGTGTCTCCTGTAATAGAAGCTTTATGAGCTTCTGAGCCTTTACCACCACTATTACCATCTTCGATGTACTTCTTAGCGTTATCCCAAGCACCACCACCAGAGGTCATAGAGATAGCCAAGAATATTCCGGTAACTATACTACCAACTAGCACTCCGCCCATTATGCGAGCTGCTGCCAATTCTTCAACAGAGTTTAAGAAGAATACTCCAGCAAGAGTAATCACTATAGGTGTTAGAACCGGTAATAGAGCTGGAACTATCATCTCTTGAATAGCACCACGAGTAACGATATCTACGCAAGTAGCATAATCCGGTTTAGCTTCGAATTGCATAATGCCAGGAATCTCATTGAACTGTCTTCTTACTTCATGCACTACTCGTCCAGCTACTTTGCCTACTGAAATCATCGCAAAAGAGCTAAACAAGAATGGAATCATTCCACCAATGAATAAACCACTTAGTACATAAGGATCAGAAAGATCGAAATTAGGTAATGGAATCTCAAGACCATTAGCTAAATTATGCTCGACTATAGCCTTGTTAAGATCCGCTCTAAAGCAAGTGAACAAGACTATTGCAGCAAGAGCCGCTGAGCCAATCGCGTAACCTTTAGTAACAGCTTTAGTAGTGTTACCCACAGCATCTAGTGGATCAGTGATCGCACGTACTTTAGCATCCATCTGCGCCATCTCTGCTATGCCACCAGCATTGTCTGTAATTGGACCGTAAGCGTCGAGCGCAACGATGATACCTGCCATAGAAAGCATGCTCATAGCAGCAACTCCAACACCATAGACACCAGCTAGGGCGTAAGTACCTAAGATAGAAGCAACGATAACTACTATAGGCAGAGCCGTAGCTTCCATAGAGATAGCAAGACCAGCGATGATATTAGTAGCGTGACCAGACTCAGACGCTTTAGCAATCCAACGTACAGGTCTATAAGCAGTAGAAGTATAGTACTCTGTAATCACTACGAATAAACCAGTAAGCACTAAACCTATTAATGAACAATAGTAGAAGTTCATAGTGTCATAACCTAGGTAACTACAAGGTCCTAGTAAATTTTGAGCAATAAAGTAAAAAGAAATTGCAGCGATCACACCACTAGCGAAAAGACCTTTATACAAGGCATTCATCACATTATTAGTTTTGCCAAGTGATACGAAGAAATTACCAATCACCGATGCCACAATCGCAGCAGCACCCATAGCTAATGGGAAAGTCACAGTCTCAAGACTGCCAGCAGCAATCGCATCAGGGTAAAGTAGTACACCAAGAAGCATTACAGCAGTTGCCGTAACAGCATAGGTCTCGAATAAATCTGCCGCCATACCAGCACAGTCACCAACATTATCACCAACGTTATCAGCGATCACCGCTGGGTTACGAGGATCATCTTCTGGAATACCTGCTTCAACTTTACCTACAAGATCAGCACCAACGTCAGCAGCTTTAGTAAAAATACCGCCGCCAAGTCTAGCGAAAACAGAAATCAACGAAGAGCCGAAAGCCAGTCCTACTAAGGCTTGCACGTTAGCAGCTGATTGACCTGGGAATTGCATCTGAAGGTAGCCGAAGAAACCAGCCACACCGAGTAGACCTAAACCTACTACTAATAGTCCTGTAACCGCACCACCACGAAACGCTACGTCAAGAGCGTTCTTCATGCTGATAGTGGCTGCTTGAGCTGTGCGCAAATTAGCATTCACTGAAACGTTCATACCGATAAAACCAGCAAGTCCGCTTAATACCGCTCCGATAACAAAACCAGCGGCAATCTTAGCGCCAAGAGTGAGGAACAATAGAACCGCAAGTATAGATCCAACTAAAGCGATAGTTGAATATTGGCGGCGCAAGAAAGCGCGGGCACCATCTTGTATCGCGGAAGCAATTTCTTTCATCTGGGCGTTGCCAGCGTCAAGCTTGTAAATCCACAGTGCATACCCGATCCCGAAGAGGATGGCTACGAAAGAAGAGGCTATTGAAATAAATATTGTTTGATCCATAGTCGCGTAAAAATTGTTGCGCTTTTTTTAAAGCGTAACAAGAATTATAATAGCGTGATAGTATCGTTCTGTATGCAAGAGTTTGAAGATAGAATGAAAAAAGCACTAGAAGCGGTGGAAAAAGAATTCCATACAATCCGCACTGGTAAAGCGAATCCCACTATTCTAGATAGAATCAATGTTGACTATTATGGCTCGCAAATGCAGCTAAAAGCGCTCGCTAATATTACTGCTATTGACGGTAGAACTTTAGGAATTATTCCGTTTGATAAAGGCGGATTAAAAGACATAGAAAAAGCAATACAAGATAGTGGTTTAGGGCTTACTCCTAACAACGATGGCAGCCGCATCTTGATAATAATCCCAGAGCTAACTGGTGAGCGCAGACAAGAATTAGCTAAGTTAGTCAATAAAGAAGCTGAACAAGGACGCATATCAGTGCGCAACGTTCGCCGCGATGCTCTAGATAAATCCAAGAAAGAAGAGGGTTCAGAAGATGCTAAAAAGCGTGAACAGGAAGAGATACAAAAGCTAACCGATAAATACATAAAGCTTATAGATGAGCTAACTAAAAAGAAAGAAGAAGAGATTCTCAAAATTTAAATGGAATAATAATTATATGGCCGCTAAAAAAGACCTAGTTATTTACGTATTAATCAAACAAGTGCCAGACACCAAGTCTAAGGCTGGTGTTAATCCTGATGGAACTATAGATAGAGCTAAGGCTGGCAAAATGCTAAACCCTTTCGATGCGTACGCGCTTGAAGCTGCGCTTAACGCTAAAGCTATGGGCGGACCCAATTCTAAAGTGATAGCAGTGACTATGGGTCCTCCTCCTGCTGTTGATATTCTTTATCAAGCTCTAGAGCATGGCGTAGATAAAACTTGCATACTTTCTGATCGTAAGCTTGCCGCATCAGATACTTTAGCTACAGCCTACGCATTATGGAAAACACTTGAGTATCTTTTCGAAACTGAAGGTAAAGGAGATCTAATATTCGCTGGTTTGCAGACTACGGACGGAGATACCGCGCAAGTAGGTCCGCAAATATCTGAGAGAATGGATTTCACACAAATCACTTATTGTGAAGATTTTAGTTTAGGTGGCTTAGATACTGCTAAACCATACGTTGATGCGCGCAAGGTGATAGAAGGCGGTGCCCAAGAGGTTCGCGGAGAATTACCAGCACTAATCACCGTAGCTAACAGTTACCAGAAACTCAAATACAAGAGTTTCCGCGGTGCTAAATTCGTACAAGAAGTTAGACGCTCTGAGGAGTTACAAAAACAATATTTGCAGATAGTAGATTTAGAAAAAGTAAAAGCTGATCCAGCACGTTGCGGACTGCCAGGTTCTCCGACTATAGTTTCTATGACTTGGAAAATAGGAGTAGTAGGTGGTAACTGTAAAATGCACCAAGGTAAGAGTGCTGACCAACTAGTATCAGAGGTTATAAATCAAGTAAACGAAATTAAGGAATTTGCAAATGTCTAAAGGCGAAGTA
>CAZQXM010000050.1:0-10592 GCA_964597205.1 uncultured Gammaproteobacteria bacterium | reverse complement strand
TAACGTCGCTGATACTAAGTTTACTGTTGCTGCTGCGACCGGTAATACCGCTATCGCTGGTACTCTAGGTGTTACTGGTGCTAGTACTCTAACCGGCGACCTAACTATTAACAACGGTGCGGTTATCAACGAAAACTCTACTGATAGTGACTTCCGTGTCGAAAGCGACGACAACGCAGACATGTTATTCGTAGATGCTAGTGCTAACAGCGTTGGTATCGGCACTGATTCTCCTAATGCAACTTTAGATGTTAATGGTACGGCAGCAATCCTTGGCGCAACGTCAATTGGAGGCTCACTCACCCTAGCTGTAGTTTCGAAGACAGCGGACTACACGGCAACAGCAAACGATTACACAATCCTTGTTGATGCGTCAGGTGCTGCACGTACTATTACTCTTCCTGATGCTGCTGGACTTAACGGTAGAACTTACATTATCAAGAAAACTGATAACTCAGTTAATAGTGTAACCGTAGACGGCGACGGTGCTGATACTATCGACGGTGCCGCAACATACATTCTCAATGCACAATATGCAACACTAACTATCCAAGCGTACGGAGGCAACTGGTACGTCTTGTAAAGAGTCGGGGATGTTCATTCCCCTCTGCCGCCCCTGGGAGCACAAGCTCAGGGGCATTTTTTTTGGCGTGATAATATATCATACGTAATGAAAATTCATGATTACGCATTCCTAGGCAAGGATTTTATTAAATTTGAAGACGCAAAAATCAGCGTTATGACTCATGCTTTTATGTATGGCACGGCCGTCTTTGAAGGTATACGCGCCTACTGGAACCCTGAGAAAAAGAAACTCTATGCTTTACTTGTTAGACCACACCTAGAGCGCATTGTACGTAGTTGTAAGATCATGCGCATTAATCCTTATTACTCTGTCGATGAGATGGAAAAGATAGTTCTTGAGCTACTTAAACGTAATAAACCACAGTGTGATGCATATATAAGACCGTCGTGGTTCAAATCAACATTAAGGATAGGACCCGTCTTGGTTACACCTAATGATGATGAAGACTCTTTTGTGGTTAGCTCTATAGATCTTGGTGACTATGTAGATACCGAAAAGGGGCTTTCAGTAATGATCTCTAGCTGGCGTAGACTCTCCGATAATGCAATCCCTGCTCGCGCCAAAATCAATGGTAGCTACGTCAATACCGCCCTCTCTAAAACCAATGCTTATTTAGCTGGTTTTGATGACGCGATATTCCTTACAGAAGAAGGGCACGTCTCAGAAGGTTCAGCCATGAATTTGTTTATAGTTCGAGACGGCAAACTTATAACTAGTGCTATTACCGACAACATCCTAGAAGGCATTACTCGCAGTCTGATTATGCGCATAGCTAAAGAAGACCATAATATAGAAGTAGAAACTCGCGAGATAGATCGCACCGAACTTTATGTTGCTGATGAAGCTTTCTTCGTAGGTACTGGTGCGCAGATAGCACCTATAGCTAAAATCGATAACTATTTAGTTGGCGACGGTAAACCTGGAAACATCTGCAAGAAACTACAAAAATCATACAATGATATTTGTCGTGGTAATAATCCTAAGTATGCCTACGCGCTAACTGAAATTAGCTACTAATTCCATATCTAGACAATTCGTAACTCCTAATAAAATTATTGATCGAATCATTCTCTTTGTATTTAGGTTGAATTTTCTTTGCCAAAATATAAGCTTCATATAGCCTCTTAGAAAGATAGAGTGAATTAAAATATTGGACTTGTAAATCCAACATGTTCGGGTTCAAAGCTGCATATTTCTCGGCATATTCATGAAATTTACTACTATTCACTAAAAAAGCAAGTTTAACTAACTGCCTTGCTAAATATGGATTATGTAATGCTTCCTTGTCCATTAAATCGAAGAGCTCAGCAACAGCAGGATGCTTAGCGCCAAGCATAGTAACCATACTTTCATTAATCTGAAAGTGCTCAGGATAGTAATAATGTCCTAACTTAAATACTTTAAAAGCATTCTCAGTATCATTCGTGAAAGTAAACTTCTTACCCAAAACATAAAGTCCAGAAGCAATAGTTTTGGCTCCGGTATAACCATATTTATCAAGAATACGATTTTTCTTAGCTTGCTCTTGTACACGTTTAAGCGTTGCCAATTTATCTAATTTATTAACCGTAATAAATTCATCAAACTCCTTTCTAACTTGAATCCATTTTTTAGGATCAGGTTTAAAAGTCTCTGTTCCGTGATGAGAATAATAATCCAATAATGGTGCACGCCAGAGTTGCTGTAAACCTAAATCATGACTACTGTGCTTCAGGGTAGCAGTCCATAATTTCTCTCCATTTTGCCAATCTTGATTTCTAATTATCGACCTAGCACTTAAAGATAAAACTACAATCAAAAACACTATGGTTATAACTTTATTCTTATAATATTTATTAACTAAAGCCACAATAGCCACTGTTAAAGCCAAAGTAAAAATATAACAATACCTTTCTCTAGCTAAAACATATAGGGGGATAATATTCAATACTATGCCAAGACTAAGAATAGTCATTATCAACGAACAGGCAATAAGATACTCACGCTTAAAAGCAAAATAGCCGATAGCAGCTAAAAACAATATTGAAACAGTTAAGCACAATAAATGATAAAGACTAAAAGGATCACTGAGGATCACTTGGTGATGTTGATCCACTGTTAAAACCGCAGGATAAAAATATAATTTCAAATAATGAAAAAATATTTCTGGCGCTAGTACAAACACTCTCTCATAAATTTCACTAAAACCAGCAGTCCAAGCATGAGACTCTGAGAGCACAGACCCGCGCAATTGAAAATATAAAAATACAGACAACCAAGCCGCTAAAACTCTTATCCAATCAATAGCTTGCTGAAATGTTTGTTTCTCATATAAATAATATAAAGTTAAACAAGGTGCTGCAATAATAGCCATCTCAGAACCGAGATAAGCAATAATAAAACTGATAATAGACCATATTACTAGAAACCAATCCCTGACTTTAGAATAATCTTTTGCTTGCATGCTTATTAAAAAAGCCGACAAAGCAAAAAACGTCGCAAAAAGAAAACCAACTCCTGAAGTAAGCATATTAATAGCTTCATTATGCAAAGGATGCACAGTCCATATCGCTGAACTAGCACCCGCTAAGATGATGTTGTTTTGAAAAATTCTTAGTAATATAAAAAATACCACCAGCGTATTCAAAAGATGAAACAAGTAATTAAAGAAGATGTGGAAATAAACTGCATTGGCGCCCCAAAGACTGTAACCTAATGCTGAACCAATCCATTCTAGAGGTCTATATATAAAATTCGGTTGATTACTCCAAGCACCATTCTGACTAATTGATGGATGCTTGATATAAAACTTAGCAGCAGCCATAACCCCGTTATGAACCTTACCCTTAGTTACTATTAATGCTATATCGTCATAACCACTAAATTCGCTGGTTATGGAATTCAACCAAGTCAACCCAGACAAAAGCACTAAAGCAATTATTATGGTCTTCTTCGTTAATAAATTTACCCATGACATAATTAATTATTATAGTGGTAAACACAGATATGGCTAACCCTCTCAGCAAACAATTAATAGCCAAACTGAAAACTCAGCTTAGTTCTGAGCAAGTCCTAGACTCACAAACTGACCTTAGACTCTACGATACTGACGCTACATCCCTATTCAAAAATCAAGCTCTTGCTATCACTCTTCCTAACAACAGCGAAGAAGTCGCCATCATAGTTAAGACCATCAACGAAATTCGCAACCAAGGCTACCTAGAACTGAATTTCGTTGCACGCGGTGCTGGTACTGGACTTAGCGGCGGGGCTATTGGCAATGCCGATTCAATTATCATCTCACTAGCTCGTCTAACTAAAATTCTAGAAATAAACCTAAATGACAAAACCGCATTAATCGAAACAGGCGTTATCAACGCTGATCTATCAAGAAATCTATCGAGACTACATTTCGCCCCAGACCCTTCTAGCCAAAACGCTTGCACTATTGGTGGCAATATCGCAGAGAACGCCGGCGGTATTCACTGCTATAAATACGGCGTTACTAGCGAACATATATTAGGACTAGAAGTAGTTTTGCCTGATGGCAATATCATTCAACTCGGCGGACCATTAATTAAACAACGCAATATAGACTTGGCTAAATTATTTACTGGCTCAGAAGGTACTTTCGGTATCGCTACTAAAGCCCTGGTTAAACTTACAGCAATTCCAGAATCATTTATAACTATGCAACTTAGCTTTAACAGTGTTGAAGCTGCCGCTGAGCTTACTAAAAGCATTATTGCTAGTGGCTTTAAACCAGCAGCCTTAGAACTAATAGATAAAGTTGCGATAAGAGCAGTAGATAAAGCTTATAAGCTTAATATCGATCCATTAGTTAATGCCATTCTATTAATAGAACTTGATGGCGACGCTGACGAAGTTTTACTTGATGCTAGTAAAATCAAAAAAATAATCAAGCAAAATACTATTCTTCACTACGAAGAAACCCAAAATCCTAAACGCAAACAAGAACTTTGGAAAGTGCGCAAGGGTGTTGCTGCTGCTTTCGGACAGATAGCACCTTACTGGTATCTTTACGATGCTGTGGTGCCACGCTCAAAAATCCCAGATGCCTTGCGAGAAATCCAAGCAATTGCTGATAAACACCAGCTTCTACAAGCAGGGGTTGCACATGCTGCTGATGGTAATTTGCATCCTAATTTTCTCTATGACCCAGATAAAGACCCAACAGTAATCGAGCGTATTTTTAAAGCTAGCCATGAAATCATGCAACTCTGTATAGATCTGGGCGGTACCCTTTCTGGTGAGCATGGTATTGGTCTTGAGAAACGCGAATATATGGATTATTTATGGACTAAAGAAGATATGGCAGCAATGTTAAATGTGCGCCATGCTTTTGATCCAGAACATATCGCTAACCCCGATAAATTATTCCCTATTCGTATCTGTAAAGAAAATCTGGGACACTGTGAGGAAGCGATCAGATGATAGAGCTTGCACAAGATGATTTCACTGTTAAAGTATCAGGGTCAGTTACCTTATTAGAGCTAGATACAGAGCTAGCTAAACACGGGCAAGTCAGCACACTCAATGGCGCCCCTCAGCATTCAATCAATCAAATACTATTAGAGAATTGGGGCTTCAAGAATCACCAAGCCGTTCTTGGACTTAATATAGAGCACAGTGGCATCAAGACCAAGAGCTTGTCCGAAAAGCGCCCAGATGCTAGGCATGCGAGCCCGAGCAAGCGGAGTTTACACGACGTAAATGAGCATTGTGAGGGCGAGCATAACAACGCAGATGGGACTTTTCGGACAGGCTCTAAGTGTGGCGGACAAGTAATCAAAAATGTCTCTGGCTACGACCTTGCCAAACTATATATAGGTAGCAGGGGTGCCTACGGACAAATCACTAGTGCCTGCCTGCGCACCGAGAAACTAGCCTCTGAAGCTATTAATTACCAAATCCCAGAAGCTTTATGGCAGCTAGATCTTAGCCATTGGCAAAACTGTTCAACTGTCATTGCGACTCGTCATTGCGAGGAGCACGACAGTGCGACGAAACAATCCACCAATAACACACCCACACAAACCACAATTAAACTCTGGGGCGATATAGACCTCCTAGAACTGCGTGCCACCAAACTCGAAAAACAAATAAAAGACTATTCAAAAGAAAAATCCTCTTACCAAAAACAATATTTAAACACTAAAACCAGAATAGAAATTAATACAACACCATCATCACTAAAAACTATTTTTGCTAACCTTAAGGGATGTGATTGCGTAGCCCTGCCTCAAAACTCAGCAATATATATCTACAGCGAAAACCCGGCAGAGATATTAGAAAAAATCCGTGATCTCAATTACTTATTTTCAGCAATTATTTACCCTATCAGCCCAGAGAATCAGCGATTAGAACAATATTATAATGCCGCAAAACCAGATGAAGAAAGGATTCTAGAAAAACTTTATGCACAGTTCAATTGAAGAAAAACTCGATCAATTAAAAGCTTGTGTACACTGCGGTATGTGTTTGCCTGCTTGCCCTACTTATTTAATAACAGGGAACGAGGGTCACTCGCCGCGGGGACGCTTATATTTGATCAGAGATTCTATAGAATTCTCATCACGTCATCCTGAGCAAAGCGAAGGATCCCCAGAAAACCACAAAGCTGACGAAGCAACCCATTACCTCGACGCCTGCCTAGAATGCCGAGCCTGTGAAAGTGTTTGTCCTAGTGGTGTAGAGTACGCGAGCATACTTGACTATGCGCGTCACGAAAAAGATTTAACTAATAACAACAAAGGTCTAAAAGCTTTTATAAGACGATTAAGTTTTAAATATCTATTACCCAATCGCAAGCTACTTAATATTAATCGCGTCATTCTAAGAATAATCAACTATCTAAAAATCAATAAGCTTTTAAGTTTTATCCCAGCCTTCAAACTTAGTCCTAGACTAGAACAGCCATATCAAAAAATTCAAACAAATTATATTTATCAATCTAAACATCCTCAAGCTATAACCATCTCCATGCCTCTAGGCTGCGTTATGGATACTCTCTACAACCATGTTCATTGGGATACTATTAAAGTACTTAATGCTTTTGGCTACCATGTTTATATCCCTAATACTCAATGTTGCGGTGCTCTAGCTAGTCATAGTGGTGAACAGAAACTAGGCTCAGAGCAAACTCAAGCAACTCTAAAAACTCTTGCAGAAAATCCATATCCAGTCGTTATGAACTCAGCTGGTTGCGGCGCCCACCTTAGAAAAAACGTGACCGATGTCACGTTTTTGCGCTCTCAACCACGAGTGCAAAATGGATTGCTTCGCTTCGCTCGCAATGACATAAGAATCCTCGACTTCATCGAACTAATCCAAAACGCCCCCGTAACAATCCAAGACTTCACTAAAGAACTTAAAAACAACAAAGTAATTAATGCCACTTACCACCCAGCCTGCCACCTCAACCATGCTCAAGGAATCCGCACAGAATACCAAGAACTACTTAAATTAATTCCTAATCTCACACTGATCCCACTAGCAGAAGCAGACGTCTGCTGCGGCTCAGCCGGCTTCTATAATCTTATCCATCCTCAAATGGCTGATGCTATCGGTGCTCGCAAAGCTGGGAATATTAAGAATAGTAAGGCTGAGATTCTTGTTACAGCTAATCCTGGTTGCATCTCACAAATCCAAGCACATCTGCCTGAACAAAAAATCCTGCATCCTATCAGTCTTATTGCTCAACAACTCAATGATTAATCGAGTAGATATATCTCAAGATCTAAGTGCCGCTAATCTAGCGATTATCTACGAGCAAGCTACTAAGGTTTTTGGTGCTATTAGCAATGAGAGACACCCTGATTTATCTAATAGCCCATTCGACGATGCCACACTAGAACTAGCAAAAGAATTATTCGCATTAGACGCTAATAAAAAAATCATCCCGCGCAAAACTGGTCTTAAACAAGCTCTCAAGCACTACAGCCAACAGCTAATCAAAGAACAACCATTACTACACAGTATCTGTAACAACGCCGCTCAAAAACTATTAGAAGTAAAAGCTTATCGCAAAAACCCACGAATCATTGTTTGCATACCTGTTTATGAAACTGAAAACAGAATCAATAATTTAATCAAAGCTATCAGCCAGCAAAATACTCCAAAAGAAGATATAAGTGTTTATCTCTTTCTTAATGGACCTAATCCTGAAACCCAAGAACAAAGAATCCGCGAGCTCAATCCTGATCCAGAACTAGATCTTAGAATTATTCAATCTCAAATTCCTACTGGAAACTGGTACTGGGGACTTAAAAGCATATCTATCACTTCAGCCTTACTATCACTGAATCTCGAGACTCAAGAAGATCAAGACATTACTATTTGTTTTGCAGATGCTGATATTGTTGCTTTTCCTCATCAAGATTTTTTCAATGAAAGATCAGAAAAAATCAATCGTGGCATGCTTATAGATGGCGGATCATATAAAGCTGATCCTTACTTACTTAAAGAAATTAATATCAACGCTGGACTGATCGTCGAGATAGAGCAAAACAATAATATAATCAAACAAAATTTAGCCAATGATTTCAATCCCGCTCTAAAATTTAATCCTGATCTAATTCCACTGCAATATTTATTATTAGGTGGTAATAGCGCTTGTTCACTAATTCTTCTAGCCTTAGCTGGTGGCATGCCAGTACACTCCAGGTATTTTGAAGATGTGGCATTGTCTAGCAGAACTAAGGGTTTGCTCAATAAAATTTTTGGCGAGCTACTTTTAGCTGACCTTTTCACTATGGGCTTAGGTCCCTCTCGCCAAGAGGCTCAGAGCAATTATGTACTCACTGATGGTGGCGAGTCATTGCGTGCTTTGCAGCTCAACTATCCACTAGCTAACGCCTTTATGGCTCATGATCCTAAATTCAAAAGCCCAATCCTTAGTCAAATAGACTGGACTCTGCCTAATACTATTAACCTTAAGCGTATCCATGAAGAAATTAAATATATGGTCGAAAGATTTTTCAATAGTTGCATTAATACCAGCCACAAAAGCACTAATCAATATTGGAGTCCGGCTCTAGAAGCTGCTTTTACTAAATATCTAAATCAATTTGAAACTAAAATCAACGAGATCATTCAGCCTCATACTATTAAATTCACTATCAAGAACCCTGAGACAATTGAAATCCAACTAAACTCAGACAAACTTATTGCCCAGTATAAAGCCAAAAAACCTGTAAGTTCTTAATCTCCCCTTAACCAAAATAATCAAAAAGCTTGCTTTGTATCTTTGGTGTATACAAACATTCCTATCACAAGTTTTTCTACTGGAGAAGTCGTTACTGTTAAACCTCTAGTAATAAAAACCCGGCCACAAGTAGCCTTAACAGCAAACGTAGAAACCGCTCCTTCAACATCCACCCACCCCAGATCTATACATGAAGTCAGAACAGGATTAGAACAACAGAGATTAAAGCAAGTAGATATTTCTTCCTATACAACTGCTAGAAATATAAGAAGAATTTACCGTGATGCCAACAGAGCTAGAGGCAAAATTAAAGACCAAAACTACCCTGTATTAGTAGCACAGCATTGCAACGTTAAACTAACACAAAAATTATTACCACTGAGCGCAGAAGCTAAATTCACTCCCCGCAAAACCGGTCTCAAAGCTGCACTACATAACTTTGAAACCAGACTTCAAGAAACTGAACCTTCCTTATATGCTGCTTGCAAGCACGCTGCTAATCAACTAAGTCCTTTAGAAAAAATCCCTGACATGGTTTATTGCATAGCTGCCCATCAAAGTGAAGAGCATCTTACAAACCTTATAGATCTAATCAGTAAGCAGTCTATTGCTAAACAACAGAAACTTGCTCTTTTTATTTTCCTAAACGGTGATGAGCCTAAAGCTAAAATTGCTGAATTAAATAATAAATTAGCCGAACACCCAAATCTTGATTTTAGATTAATCACAGCAAAAATAGCCAAAGGCAATGGCATATGGGTCTTAAAAGCTTCTGTTCTAACACCGCTCTACTAACAGTCGCTAAATCACTCAAAGGTAAGGAACATAAGGATATCGCTTTAGCATTTGGAGATGCCGATATTCTCGCTTACTCCAATGAACAACACTTAGAACAACAATCTGAGCACATTAGCAAAGGTGGCTTAGTGATGGAAGGATCCTACCGTAATGATTTAGATAAATTATTTGAGGAGCATATCAATATCGGTGTTGCTAATGTCTGTTGGGAAGCAATGGGTAAAATACAAAAGCAACTAAGGCTTCAAGGGAATGGTCTAAAGGCATTATTAGACTTCCCTCCTTCCTTCAATATGATCGGTGGTAATAGCAGCTGCTCTATGATACTCGCTGCCTTAAGTGGTGGCATTCCTAGCCACGCTAAATATTTTGATGATATGGCATTGGCTAACACTATGAAAGATCTTCTAGCTCAATCTCATCACATGAAAGATATGAGAACTTTTCTTGCTGCTAACGCCGGTAATGATCCCCAATTTGCAACTAAACATTTTGTTCTTACCGATGGTGGAGCTCAAATCCGTGCTGCCAGGAAGAATTTACCAATACCAGAAGCTTTTATGAGCCACAACCCTAAACTAAAAGGTAAACTCACACCCTTAACTGGAAAACAACTTAATAAGAAACGTTTACTAGAGGATATCAGTGCCATCTTTCAACCCTTAATAGGAAACATGGGTTTATCTAATGTTCAAGAAAAATCTACATTATGGAACGACGCAGCAAATATAAAACTAAGTAAACACATTAGCCGTTTCCTGAAAGAGGTGGAGGCTAAACGAGCAAAAATACCAACCGGAATAAAGTTCGACCTTGCAATAGATATCATCCATCCTTCGAATAATAATCAGCTACCTAAAATACGAGTTACCGTAAATGGCAATAGTTACCTCGGTGAATATAGTAAACCTCAAATTTGGCTAGAAAAAGAACTGGCTAAAAAACTAGCTAAGCAAACGCCCCCACTATCTTAGAAATATTCCCAGCTCCAGTAATTAACAA
>CAZQXM010000049.1:4650-10664 GCA_964597205.1 uncultured Gammaproteobacteria bacterium | reverse complement strand
AATGCTTGCTCAGGCTAATAACCTGCCAGCAACTGCTCTTGATTTAATTCCGTAGTATAGTGAAAACGTGACCAACGTCACGTTTTTGCGCTGCAACAGTAAGTGCAGAATCCAAGCTTCGCTTCACTGCAATCTCAACTTCTACAATTCACGGGGTGAGCAAAAACGACACATTAGTGTCGTTTTTGCGCGTAGCATAATCGTGCCCGACGGCACGATTATGCGCTGTCACAGAGAATGCAGAATCTACACTTTGTAATACCTAGACTAAATATTTTAGAAATACATTAAAGAACCTAGCCTATATGACCGATATAGAATTCAGAAGCTAATGCAAAAGTATTAGCAATTAAAAGGACAAAATCATGTCATTTTCAATCAACACCAACACCGCAAGTCTTACAGCAGCCAGAGCTCTGTATAAAAATACTTTAAACCTTCAACGCTCTGTAGAGCGCATGTCTACTGGTCTTCGCGTTAATCGCGCTGGCGACGATGCAGCTTCTGCGGCAATCGCCGACCTAATGGAAACTGAGATTCAAGGTCTTGGTAAAGCTATACAAAACGCGCAGGACGGTTTAAGTATGGCGCAAACCATAGATGGCGGTTTATCAGCTGTACAAACAGGATTACAAAGAATAAGAGAGCTAGTAGTACAAGGTTCTAATGGTACTTTAAGCTCTGACGAGAAAGATTCAATTCAAAGAGAAATTAATGAGCAAATCACAGCTATTGATGACATCTCAACTACTGTAAAATTCAACGGTGTGTCATTACTACAAAACACAGGCACTAGCATTTCAATGCAAACAGGTGCTTATGATTCTGAAACAACCTCCCTAACAGTAGGTAAGAACTTAGCAACTGCGAACACTGGTATCTATATCGATATTGATTTCGACTCAACTGGAGCCCAGAGTGACAATGGTACTCTCGCTGAAGGTACTACTACCGGTTTCTCATTAAACGAATTGTTAATATCTGGTACTAGTGCTGGTTTCGAGGCACAAGATGGTAGTACCACTAGCGCTACTGCCAATCCACTAGATGAGATCGATGTCTTGATCGGCAACATTTCTCGTATGCGCGGTTCAGTGGGTGCATTCTCTAACGCCCTTGAATCTAAGATAGAATTCATGACTCTTCATAAAGAGAACGTATCAGCTTCTAAAGGAAGAATGATTGATCTAGACGTAGCAGCAGAGAGCTCTAAACTAATCAAGTCACAGATTCTACAGAAAGCAGCTACTTCAATGCTTGCTCAGGCTAATAACCTACCAGCAACTGCTCTTGATTTAATTCCATAGGATAGCAATATCGTGCCCAGGCACGATATTGCGCTTTAAACACAAGTGCAGAATCTACACTAAATAGTTTAGAAGTAAATTAAAGAATCTAGTCCGTATGACCGATAAATAGAATTAAGCTAACTCAAAAGTCTTAGCCAAATAAACGAGGGAAACCCATGTCATTTGCAATCAACACCAACACCGCCAGTCTTACAGCAGCTAGAGCTCTATATAAAAACACTTTAAATCTTCAACGCTCTGTAGAGCGCATGTCTACTGGTCTTCGCGTTAACCACGCTGGCGACGATGCAGCTTCTGCAGCAATCGCTGACACTATGGAAGCCGAAATCCAAGGTCTTGGCAAAGCTACTCAGAATGCGCAAGATGGTATCAGTATGGCGCAAACTATTGATGGTGGACTCTCTGCCGTACAAACGAGCTTACAACGCATTAGAGAACTCTTCGTACAAGGTTCTAATGGCACCCTAGGAGCTGATGAAGTAGATTCTATACAAAGAGAAATTAACGAACAGATATCTGTAATTGAGGATATATCTACTACTGTTAAATTCAACGGAGTATCACTTCTACAAAACAGTGGCAGCTCAATATCATTACAAACAGGAGCTTATGACTCTGAAACAACCGCTTTAACCGTTGGTAAAGGTGGCGCTACAGCAAACGCTGGTATTCATATCGATATAGCTTTCTCAGTAGCAGCAGATGCAACTGATAATGGAACCTTAGTTGAAGGCGGCTATGATCTTGGTGTCTCATCCGCTAGTCGTGATGCTGCTCACTCTATAGGCTTTTTTGCATTAGACGACCTGCATCTTAATAGAGCAACGGTAGACTCATACAGCGGTACAGTAACTACCACTGTCCAGAACGGTGACCTAGAAGATATCGATACTATGATTGGCAATATTTCTCGTATGCGCGGTTCAGTGGGTGCATTCTCTAATGCCCTTGAATCTAAAATAGAATTTATGACTCTTCATAAAGAAAACGTAACCGCTTCTAAAGGAAGAATGATTGATCTAGACGTAGCAGCTGAAAGCTCTAAACTAATCAAGTCACAGATCCTTCAGAAAGCAGCTACTTCAATGCTTGCTCAGGCTAATAATCTACCAGCAACTGCTCTTGATTTAATTCCTTAATAGCAAGAAAGTGACTAACAAAAATTCTCGGGTGTCTTAGCAAAAACGTGCCATACGGCACGTTTTTGCGCTGTCACAGCGAGTGCAGAATCCAAGCTTCATCAACGACTGCTGAACCCACCTAATCCAAAATCTTTAGTACAAAAAGATGAAAATACATTAAAGAATCTAGTCCATATGACCGATATATAAAGTCGTAGCCAATATAAATTATTGGCGCCCCGAAAAAGGACACCCCCATGTCATTCTCAATAACCACTAACACTGCAAGTCTTACTGCAGCCAGAGCGCTGTATAAGAACACTTTAAATCTTCAACGCTCTGTAGAGCGTATGTCAACTGGTCTACGCGTTAACCGCGCTGGCGATGATGCAGCATCTGCTGCAATTGCAGATTTAATGCAGACCGAAATAGATGGTTTAGGTAAAGCTACTCAAAACGCCCAAGACGGTCTCAGTATGGCGCAAACCATGGATGGCGGTCTATCAGCAATCCAAACTAGTTTGCAGCGCATTAGAGAATTATTCGTCCAAGGTTCTAACGGCACTCTTAGCGCTGACGAGAAAGACTCTATCCAAAGAGAAATCAATGACCAAGTAACTACTATAGGACAAATAGCCGACACAGTTAAATTCAACGGTGTATCACTACTGAAAAATACGACAACAGTACTGGATGCAGACGGCACAGGTATAATCTCGATGCAAACCGGTGCTTATGACGGTGAAACTACAACACTTGGTGTAGGTAAAAGCAGTTCACTAGCTAATACTGGTGTTTATATCGACATTACTCATACTATGGCAGGTACTGATGCTGACCATGGTCAATTAATCGAAGGTACTGATACTGGTATTGATGCTACCCACTCCAAGGCGGCATTTGGACTTGCTGGACTACATATAGCTGGAGCTAATGTCAATTCACAAGACGATAGCGTATCCTCTACCGGTCAAAATGGTGACTTGGTTGATATTGATACCATGATTGGTAACGTATCTCGCATGAGAGGCTCTATAGGTGCTTTCTCTAATGCTCTTGAATCTAAGATAGAGTTCATGACCCTACACAAAGAAAACGTAACGGCCTCTAAAGGTAGGATGGTAGATCTAGATGTAGCGGCTGAAAGTACTAAACTCATCAAAACACAGATACTACAGAAGGCAGCAACCTCAATGTTGGCTCAGGCTAACAACCTGCCAGCTACTGCTCTTGATTTAATTCCGTAAACAAATTACAAACGCAAAATCAAGCTTCCCCACCTAGTGACCTAGACCGAGAAGTTGATTTTGCCATAGATCCTTAAAGCATTGCATATATGCCTCCGATAGATGAACTTGTTACTAATCTAGGAGACTAATTCAATGTCATTCTTCGTAATCAATACAAATACCGCAGCACTATACGCCCAGAGATCATTGTTCAAGAACACAATGGATTTGCAAAAATCAGTTGAGCGTATGTCAACTGGCAAGCGAATCAATAGCGCCGGCGACGACGCGGCTGGTCTAAGTATCGCTGACAAACTAAAGGCTGAAATTGAAGGTCTTCGCAAAGCTAAACAAAACGCGCTTGATGGCGTCAGTATGGTTCAAACCATGGATGGTGGTCTGCAAGCCGTACAAGAGAATTTATTCAGAATCAGAGAATTAATGGTTCAAGGTCTTAATGGTACCAACGGTGCTAGCGAAACAGATGCTATTCAAAGAGAAATCAATGAACGTATTACTACTATTGAAAGTATTGCCACTACAGTTAAATTTAATGGACAAGCACTACTTATTGCTGGAACCACTAAAACTTTACAAACTGGTGCTTACGCTAACGAATCTACTTCAATAGTAATCACTCCAGGTGGTGCAGCTACAGGTATTGATATCGATATCGATGCAACTACTGGTAATGGTCAACTAAGCGAAGGTTCTTCAGTAGCATTATCGAAACTACACATAGCTGGTGCAGCTGTTGACTCTCAACATGAATCTGCTCCATTCACTGGCACAGGCGCTAACGGCACACTAGCTGATATAGACGCAATGATTTCAAATGTTAACCGCATGAGATCACACCTAGGTGCAGTACAGAATTCTCTCGATTCTAAGATCTCATTCTTAGACTTACACGCAGAAAACGTTACCGCTTCGGAATCTCGCATTAGAGATCTTGACATCGCATCAGAAAGCAGCAAGCTAGTTAAACTACAGATCTTGCAGAAAGCTTCAACAGCGATGCTTGCCCAAGCGAACAGTATGACTCAGGTAGCTCTTGACTTAATCCCATAGTCAATAGACACCCCCCTTATAATCCACCCCCGTGCTGTTGGATTATTAAACAAGGGCACCTGAGTTAATTTTTCAGAACCACTTTCACACTCGCCAAAACCCTCTGCTTGTGCGAGCTTCTGACTTGCAGATAGTGAACTGACTTAAGAAACTCCACCGGAAAATTCATAGTAAATAAACCGCTCTCTGGAATTTCACCTATAGAATCCTCTTCAATAGTACTTGGACTAGCCTCAAACTCGCGCCCCATACTATCCACCATCACAAAAGAACTATATCTAAGTTTTTCTTTGGTGTTGTTCTTAAAATTAAAACTAACCCTAATAGAAGGGCTGCCATAAATATCAGTAGATCTTTTGATCTTAACTATATCGATCACTACTGGTAATAAAGCTGGGTCTTGAGGGCAATTAGCACCTGGACTACAGTCATTAGCGATCTTAGATTTTTGTTGTTCTAACTCTGCTCTAGCTTTAGTGAGCTCTTCTAAACTCGGTAATGACTCGGACATAGAGAGCTGCCATTTATCACTAGGTTTAACCTTAATTTCAGTACCAGGTTCTACTTTACGCATCACACCTTTATGAGTTATTCCATAAGCCAGTCCTAGACCACCACCAAGCACTGCTGCAGCACCATAGATATAAGGACTAGCACCAGCACCAAGACTAACAATATTGCCACTAAGTCCAAGACCTAGAGCCGTAGCGAGAGGCGCTACCACCATGCCAGCTAATGAGTAAGCACCGACACTAAGAGCTTTAGCTAGAGAGGATTTCTCTTTCTTAGTACTAGCACTAAGAGATTTATCACGCAGATATACTTCAGCACTGCCAGGAACTTCAAACTTAAAAAATTCCATCTCTACAGAACCATCTTTCTGGTATTTTTGCTCATGGTTAACACCTAATATGCGCGCATAGAATTTAGTACCCGCTGGTATCACCCGGGTTGTGTTGTCAGCAGCAATAATATGCAGATCTTCTACGGTCTCAGTGACTATCACTGAACCTTTTTTAGGGTTAGCGGTAGTACCATTGCCATCCAGCTCTATCATGCCAAACTCAGTAGGAATTTTTATCACCCTAAGTTTAAGATCCTTATTAAGTTCGAGGTTATATTCAACCTTGGCTTTGAGGTCGGGTTTGGGTTTGGCGAGGGCAGTGCTCGGTGATAAAATTGCGACGATTAATAAAATTACGATAAAGCCACGAAACGGCAGATTTGTCCAAGTGTAAGAACTAGCAACCATACGGAGCTGTTCAGGCAGCTCGATAACGAGG
>CAZQXM010000049.1:1367-4550 GCA_964597205.1 uncultured Gammaproteobacteria bacterium | reverse complement strand
CGAGGTGCGAGCGTAACGAAGTTAGCGGGCTGACTGGACTGCTCCCTTTAATTAAGCCTTGTTTGGATGGCATAAATAGTTTTCCCTTGCGACTCATAGTAAGTACGCATCATCAAGTCCGCCAGCAAGCCCATCATAAATATCTGCACTGCCACAGTAAAGAACATCGCTCCAAGAACTACTAGTGGCGTCTCATCTAAATCTATACCTTGAGTGATTTTAAAGAACAATGCCGCCACAAAAGAAGCAAGCGACAAAAGGAAACTAATACAACCAATACCACCGAAAACATAAATTGGTTTAGTTAAGTAATCAGTGAGGAATTTCAGCACCAGCAAATCTAGAATCACTTTAAGCGTACGATTTATACCATATTTAGATTTACCAAAACGTCTCTCGTGGTGCTTAACCGGTATCTCTGTTACTTTCGCCCCTACCCAACTAGCGCAGATAGGAATAAATCTATGCAACTCTCCATAAAGACGTACATCCTTAAGAACCTCTTGTTTATAGGCTTTAAGAGTGCAACCATAGTCATGCAAATTCACTCCAGAAATAATAGAAATAATCTTATTAGCTATCATCGATGGTAATTTACGATTAACAAAAGTATCTTTGCGATTCTTACGCCAACCACTCACCACGTCATAACCTTCGTCTATCTTGGCTAATAATTCTGGAATATCCGTAGGATCATTCTGCAAATCACTATCCATCGGAATTAATATCTCACCTTCCGAAGCGTCTATGCCTGCTGACATCGCCGCTGTCTGCCCGAAGTTACGACGAAATTTAATTACTTTAACGTGTTTATGACTAGCAGCTATCTTCTCTAACTGCGCGAAGCTGCCATCACGACTACCATCATCAACGTAGATAACTTCATAGTTATATTTATTAATATCCAGCGCCTGGTCTATACCTTCTTGTAATAGCGGTAAATTTTCTTCTTCATTATAGACAGGAATAAAAACTGAAAATTTGTATTTGTACATAAACTATATCCTTATATATTTCTCGGTAGTGAAATAACTACTAAGCCCGCAAACCAGCATCCCTATTAAAGTCAAAGCAACGAAAATCAAACCCAATTCTGAGCCAGAATTGAAATTAAAAGTAATTGGCATAAGGCTCTTAAAGGCTGACTGGAAGCTATCCCAAACGAATTTCTGGAATATCCACAAAGGAATAATCGCCAGCAAAGCTGAAACCAAACCATAAAATATTCCATGCAGAATAAAAGGTCCGCGGATATACCAATCATCCACCCCTACTAGCCTTAAGACTTCTATTTCTAATGAGCGCGCACGTATAACTAACTGAATAGTATTAGAAACTATAGTGACAGTACCAAAAGTCAGTATCAAGGTTAGGAATATACCGAAAGAAAACATTATCGATCGTACTTTCTCTAACCCACTAAATAACTCAGGTGCGTAACTAATCTGCTCAACACCCGGCAAAGTCTTCACAAAAGTTATTACGTCATCGACATACTTCGGTGAGCGCATATTAACGTGCAGAGTATTAGGTAAAGGATTACCACCACCATCATCAACTAGATCGAAGCGCTTCTTGAAACGTTCCCAAGCCGCTTCTTTAGTAACTACTTCTACGCGCTCAACTTGTTTATTACGGCTAATAGATTTAGCCAGAGAGTCTGGCTCAGCTGCGTCTTTAAGATAGACAGAGAATTCAATCTGACTATCTAAATTCTGTGAGACTTGCTTAATAGTAGAGTTCAACTGCAGTACACCACCGAGAAGAGCCAGTGCCACTGCCATAATGCCGATAACGATTAGATTAGACATACCAGAATATCTGATACTGCCGTAGGCTTCCATAATAGTTCTTAGTAATATTCTTAAAGTTCTCATTAGTTAATATCTGATTGAAATAATTTAAATTTACCTAGCGCCGCCATATCTGGATATGCCATATCCTCTACTACCCTACCTGCTTCAAGCACCACTACTCGTTTATTCATCTGCTCAACTATCTTTTGATTATGAGTACAGATTAGTACTGTAGTACCGCGCTGCGAAATACGCTCTAGTAATTGAAAAATCTCCAAGCTAGTTGCTGGATCAAGATTACCGGTCGGTTCATCGGCGATCATCAAAGGCGGACCCTGAACTATAGCGCGCGCGATACCGACACGCTGCTGTTCACCACCCGATAACTGTTTAGGATAACTATGCGCCCGCTCCAAGAGACCCACTAGCTTAAGAGCACCAGCGACGCGGCGCTCGACTTCGAACTCCTCAGCTCCTAAAGCCCTTAGCGCGTAAGCGACGTTCTCAAACGCCGTCTTATTAGGTAGTAGTTTAAAATCTTGGAATATAATCCCCATGCGCCGGCGTAAAAAAGGCACCTTGGTGTCAGAAAGTGTAGATACTTGTATATTACCAATGCTGATACTGCCAGAGCTTGGTTTCTCTTCACGGTAAAGCAACTTAAGTAAAGTGGACTTACCGGCACCACTAGGCCCCACTATCATCACCATCTCACCAGCTGAAAAATCTAGTGAAACATCATCAAGAGCTTTAATAGGTCCATATAATTTAGTAACGTTACGGAGTTTGATCACCGAAGCTTATTATAATACGGTTTTGTTTAGAGCCTGTTTACTGGGGTTTAGACTTAGCTACCGGGATAATTCCATCAAGTTTAGTCGACTTTAGTCCTTCTGCATCCTTAGGTAAAGGAGGCTGAGCAGCGTAGCGTTTTGCAGAATCTCTTCTTCTTTCAGGCACTATAACCCGAGGAAAGGGAGCTATAGCAGACATTCGATCAAGAATCTCCTCAGGCGATTCTACAAATTCTTCTCCTAGTCTTGAG
This sequence comes from uncultured Gammaproteobacteria bacterium, assembly GCA_964597205.1. Classification (GTDB taxonomy): domain Bacteria; phylum Cyanobacteriota; class Vampirovibrionia; order LMEP-6097; family LMEP-6097; genus CAYUFH01. The sequence goes on along the minus strand of CAZQXM010000049.1, from coordinate 1,709 downwards.
GCTCTCTTCTCTCCACCATTTAGAAAAAGTAAATCATCAGCATTCAAAGCATCTCGCCTAGTAGGACTCACTGGCCTTTCTGTCCACTTAGGGAATCTTTTTTCAGCAGTCTTTACATCAAAATACGAACGGGAGAAGCCAAGAGCACCCATTAAAAAACACCTCTAAAAACTTTCAAAATATCCCCTTAAAAAAATCAAGAACTACGTGCTTCGCGAGGACTAAAAAGAGCATGTAAAATCTTCTCACCCAAAGTACGCTCATTCTCACCACGAGGAGCAGGCACAACATCACGATTATTAGTGCCAAAACCAATAGCTCTCGCTTCTGGTGCTAATCTTG
>CAZQXM010000049.1:0-1267 GCA_964597205.1 uncultured Gammaproteobacteria bacterium | reverse complement strand
TGGTGCTAATCTTGCTGCTAATACTGATCCTACTGACATTTTATCTTCCTTAACGCCTTACACTTTACAAAGTGTCTTTCGCTTATATTTCTATAATATCACAGACCTTTATAATTTTGTTAGTTTTTAGGTAAATATTTACAGAAAATTACAATAAATCAGTATGATAAATCAAAAATCCATACATCATACCCTTAATAAGGTATCTTACTAGAATATTACCCTATCGGCGCTATACAGATTCAAGGTCTAATAAGAGTCTAATTATGTCATAACAGTTGTGCAATACGCAACGCTAAGAATCTGCACTCACCCACGCAAGCGCAAAAACGTGACGTCAGTCACGTTTTTGCTATCTTGCGATACAAAAGAACGGTTAAAAGCAAGAAGTTAAAAGTAGTCATCAGCACTGTAGCCATCGCGATACCAGCCAGCTCATAACGCTCAACTAATAAGAAGTTCAATAAGACTTTAATAACGATAGCGATCAAAGCAACATAGAGTGGTGTCTTGCTATCACCTAGACTGTAGAATACTCGCGTCAAAGTATCGCGAAATATATAAGGAATAATAGATAAGCATAAATAGAAAAACGCCTCACTAACAAGAGCCGTAGAATGCGCATCAAAAGCGCCACGCTCGAAAACTAACTTGATAGCCGGTTCAGTCCAGACCATACCAATAACTAAAGCTGGAGTACAGAGCAATAAAATATAACCCAATGCCTTTAAAACTTTATTACGCATCTCGATATAACGATGTTGATTGGCAAGTTCAGCGATGCTCGGAAACACCGGCACCAAGAAGGATGTAAGGACCACCCCTAAAGGCAGCTGGATTAATCTGTTAGCCAACACTAGTGCTGTCCACGAGCCCTGCTCAAGACCATTACAGAAAAAACTATCAACAAAAACTATCCCCTGACCAATACCAGTACTCATCAAAGCTGGAATCAATAGATCATGATATTGCTTCTCATCAACCTTAAGCGTCAACGAACCATCATGACCAGCAGTCTCTGACTCCATTTGTCCGCGCAATGAATAAAGAGCAGGCAATTGATACAGGACAGAGAGCAAGGCACCAACACTCGTTCCTAGAGCAAGTGCTAGCCCGCTATAAGCATCACCCATAATTAAGACCGCAGCGATCATAGCGATATTAACTACAGCAGGTGAGAGGCTAGGCTCAAAATATTTATGATAGGTATTAAGCGCGGCGTAGATTATTCCAGCCGGCGCACAAAGAACTATTAGTGGCATCAACC
>CAZQXM010000048.1:1356-11130 GCA_964597205.1 uncultured Gammaproteobacteria bacterium | reverse complement strand
AGCTGAAGCAGTATTAGCTATCACCACTGCTGCATTAGATCAAACAAGACCAGATCCATCTAAAGATCCAACTATTAGCTTAGCTGATATTTATAGAACAGAAGTTGCCCTTGCTGCACGTAACGCAGCTGCTAGCGCTGGTGCAACTACCAGTTCAGTAATCAATGCGGCAGTAAATACTGCTAAGGATTTAGGCGCCACAGACGCTCAAATATACGCTGCTAGCTTAACAGCTGCTGCAGAAAAAAGATATAACGACACACCAACAACTGGCACTACTACTATTACAGGTCTTCAAATCAGAGACACAGTAATAGCTAAAGCGAAATCAGAGAATCCTACTATAACAGATGCTTTAATAGCCAATACAAAAGCTCTGATGACAGGATCAACCCTTGAAAGTAGATTCGCTGCCGCTAAAACTTATCTAAACGGACAATCAATCACTGACGAAAAAATAATAACAGCTACATTCGTAGCAGCAGAAGCTTTGAAAGCTGCTCCTGAAGCAACAAGTACTACTAGCAAACTTACTGTATATCAAGCTATCTATAAAGCATCAAGATTAGGTGCTACTGATACAATCGCTGAAGTTGCTTCAATGGCAGGTAAAGCACTTAATGCTTCTTCATTAGCTAACACTGATCTAATTAAAGACGCTTTAGTCCTTGCCGCAAAATCAAACTATAGTGTAAGCCAAGCAGCTTCTTTATTTACAGCAGCTGCAGCAAGGCTGGCAGCAAGAGATAGTCAAGGTTTTCCGCCTGCTACGGGTACTACCCGCGTTCCTGGCACTTGGTCTCAAGTTTTAAGCAATGCTCAAGCAGAAGCTCAAAAAATAGCAACTAGTCTCTATAGTGACACCAGTAGCACAACTGGTGCTGCAGCTAATAACGCTATTGAAGCTGCTTTCAACGCAGTCTCCGCAACAACTACAACAACAGGATTAGTCAACACAACTGCTGCCGTAGCACAACTAACCCTGACTAATACCGCCGCAACAGAAGCTAATCTGAAAGCAATTCTTGATGACGATCCAGCATTAGCATCAGATCCTACCGCTCTGCAAAACATCGCTAGAGCAGCTCTAGCAGTAAGAGCCGACCAAACTGCACAAAAAGAACGCGGTGAATTAGCTCGCATCTTCAAGCTATTCTATGCTGAACGTAATCTAGAAAAACTTCCTAGTGATGTCGTTACCAACCCACTCTCTAAATCATACTCCGTAAGCTCCAGAGGTTCTGAGACAAGAGATAACTATCAAGAGAAAACTTCTCTAGATATTCTCGATCGGGACAATAAAATTAGCATAGGTCAACTAGAATATTTAGTACCTCTATTTTTAGAACTTAATAATAAAAATGCGAATAGTCACTCCTACTTAACAAGCACTGGCCAACCTGGTTCTAAATATGTAGCAAACGATGGTGTTGAATACGATGGTGCAGCCGCTCGCGATGCTGAGATTATTGATGAACTCTCATATTACGCAGATTTACTACGAGATGGATTAAAACCAGAAGATTTATTTACAACATACAAATTTATACTAGAAACAAGCGATACTGATGGTGACAGCATCGAAGATAGAAAAGCCCTAGTTCGAGCTCAACTAACTAGTTCAGTTGTTGATTAAACCACTGTCGCAATCCCAGCTTCTTTAGCAATCTGTCTTAGAGTATATTGAAGAATACCACCATTGCGATAATATTCAACCTCTATTGGAGTTTTGAGTAATATACGCGCAGTAATACGCACTTGGCTACCATCTTTACGAGTCGCCACAATCACAACATTCTGAGACGGTTTAACACTGTCATCCAAACCTTCTATATCGAAGACTTCTGTACCATCAAATTTATTCTCTTCGAAGACCTTAGTTTCTACTTCTATTGGTAGAATACCCATGCCTATTAGGTTTGAACGGTGTATGCGCTCGAAAGATTGAGCGATAACTGCACGCACGCCTAATAACATCTGTCCTTTGGCTGCCCAATCTCTTGAACTACCATTACCAAACATAGAGCCAGCGAAGACAAGAGCAGGAGTCTTAGTCTCACGATATTTCATCGCAGCTTCAAACACTGACATCTCGACAGCACCCTTATCTGAGAAGTGTTTAGTAACAGGACCAGAACTACCAGGCACAAGTAAATTCGCTAAACGAATATTAGCGAAGGTACCACGAGTCATCACTCTATCGTTACCACGACGTGAACCATAAGTATTGAAATCCACATCCTCTACTTTATTCTCTCTAAGATATTTAGCAGTATCCGAACTCTTAGCAATATTACCAGCTGGAGAGATATGGTCAGTGGTTATAGAATCACCAAGATTCAACAAGGTACGAGCACCTTTAATCGGAGAGATTTTAGGTACGCGCAGAGAGAACCCTTCAAAAAACGGTGGGTTCTGGATATAAGTGTTGCCTGCATCCCAGCTATAGAGTGCATCTGAGCCAGCAGGGATAGAATTCCACAGCTTAGTACCTTCAGATACTTTAGCGTAGATGTCCTTATACATCTCTGGTGTCATCACTTTAGCGATAGCATCTTTAATCTCTTCTTTAGTAGGCCAGATATCTTTTAACATCACGTTGCCTTGCACTGGATCATTCTGAGGATCGAAGTTCATATTACCTTTAATCGCCATCGCCACTACTAGTGGTGGTGACATAAGGAAGTTAGCTTTGATATGTGGATTAATACGACCATCGAAATTACGATTACCAGATAGTACGCTAGTAAACACGGTATCAGGGTTAGCATTTACTGAAGCTTGACCAGCATCAGACAATGGACCAGAGTTACCGATACAAGTAGTACAGCCATAGCCTACTACGCTAAATCCTAATTGCTCAAGTGGCTTTAACAAATCAGCCTTAGTTAGATACTCAGTTACCGCCTGAGAACCCGGTGCCAGACTGGTTTTGATGCGCGGATCAACTTTCAAGCCTTTAGCTACAGCTTTCTTAGCTAATAGACCAGCAGCCATAATCACACCAGGATTACTAGTATTAGTACAGCTAGTAATAGCTGCGATAAGAACATCACCATGCTTAGAAGGATCGTTCTTAGCATCACTTGGATCCATACCGAAACCATGATTCGCAGTTGGACGCGCTAGCGCTTCAGCGAACTTAGGTTTAAGAGAGTTGAAATCCAATCTATCATGTGGACGACGCGGACCTGCGATAGAAGGTTGAATATCACTTAGATTAATTTTGTAGTTCTGAGTAAAAGATACAGCATTACGATCCACTCCCCATAAGCCTTGTGCTTTAACGTAGTTTTCTACCTTAGAGAGATGTACCGCACTGCGACCAGTACGTGCTAAGTAACCTATAACCTCTTCATCGATTGGAAATAATCCCACAGTAGCACCATACTCAGGTGCCATATTAGAAACTGTTGCTCTTTCTTCTAGAGTTAGAGATTTACAACCAGGACCATAGAACTCTACTAGCTTACCAACCACGTTCACCTTACGCAGAAACTCAGTAACATAAAGAGCAAGGTCAGTAGCAGTAACAGCAGAACTAAGTTCACCGACAAGTTCTATACCAATAACTTCTGGAGTTGGCATAGTGACTGGCTGTCCGAGCATCGCAGCTTCCGCTTCAAGTCCGCCAACACCGAAACCGAAGACACCCAAACCATCGATCATAGTAGTGTGCGAGTCAGTGCCCACGCAACTATCGAACAATAGAACTCCATCACGCTCTATAACTACAGATGCTAAATACTCCATATTGACTTGGTGGATGATACCGAAACCAGGAGGAACTATGCAAGTTTGATTGAAGGCTTTTTGTGCCCATTTGAGGAATTTAAATCTTTCGATATTACGATCGAATTCTAATTGCTCGTTTACTTGACGAGCATCAGCAGTAGCGAAAGCATCCACCTGCACCGAGTGATCGATTACTAAATCCAAAGGCACTAGGGGATTGATTTTCTGCGGATCAAGTCCAGCTATCTTCGCCGCGTCTCTCATCGCAGCTAAATCCACGAACAATGGCACTCCAGTGAAATCTTGCAGCACTACACGCGCTGGGCTAAACGGCACTTCGCCATCTGGCTGTTGTGGGTTGTATTTAACTAGCGCAAGAACATCTTCTTCGCGAACGCGCTTACCATCAAGGTTACGCAGCATACCTTCCAGAACTATCTTCAAGCTGAATGGCAGTTTAGCCAGTGAACCATATTCTTGTTCAGCTTTAACCAGCGAATAAAAACCTAAACCAGTTGAACCTAGTCTGTCGAGAAATCTGTTGTTGTTTGTCATAATTTTCCTACTCCAATAGCCAAGCTCCAGCGAAGCTGAAGAAGCTACTATTTATATTTTTCCCCTTAGTATCGATTATATGCGCTATATAAAGATGAGTTTGCTACTCTCAGATAATACTCTCAGTCTAATCTTAGATAACCGTATAGACAGATAAAATATAATTTACTAATAGTCTTGAAAGCCAGTTCTACAGTAGAATGATATAAAGATGCAGAGCCAAGAACTAAATCTACTATCTGAACCACAAATTAAAGCCCTAGTAAACTTAATGAGGGATTCTGACGAAAAAGTATTATCTCTTATTTCTGAACAAGTAGGCAATTTTGACAACCAAAGCCTTAGAGCTATCAATGATATTGCTAAAGGTTCTGATGATGATGAGCTTATAGATAATTGGTATTACGTGAGCCGCCTCAGCCTCGGTCAGAAATTAAAAGACTGGAAAAAGAATCCAAGCCTAGAAAGTGGTCTATTACTAATCACGCGCCTGCATAATCCAGCTATAGACGAGACTATTTATATTTCCATGCTTGATGATTACACTGAGCGCGTGCGCAATCGCATTAAACCTAGCAGCACTCCTTTTGAAGTGTCACTAGCGCTTAATCATGTACTGTTTCGTGAAGAGAACTATATCGGCAACCAAATCTCTTACTACGATCTGAACAATAATTTTCTACATACGGTGATGGAAAGCAAAACGGGCAACCCAATTATGCTCTCTTCGATATTCATGTTAGTCGCACGCCGTTTAGGACTTGAGGTGCAAGGGATAGGCACCCCGGGACACTTTATAGTCAAGTACAGCGGGATGCTGCTTGATCCTTTCTTCGGTGGTCGTGAAATCACTAAAGATGAATGTGTGATTCGCGCGCAAGAATTAAATGTCTATTGGCGCGATGAGTATTTAGATCCAGTAGATGATGTTTCTATGGTTGCGCGTTGTATTCGTAACTTAATCGCTATTTATAAAAAACAAAATCGTCTTGAAAAAGCAGCGGATGCTAGTGAATTACTTAAACTAGTATGAGCAAAAACGAGCCCAACGGCTCGTTTTTGCGCTGTCACAGCGAGTGCAGGATCTCAACTATCACAGTACTGAGTACCATCTAATTTTTTACCAACAATCCAATCTTCAACTAATTGCGCAGCCTTCTCTATAACTTTAGTCGCTTCGCCTTCAGCAAACTTACTCAGCACATAATCTGCTCGCTCTTCGCCGCCAGGATCAGGTCCTACACCTATGCGTAATCTATGAAATTTTTTAGAACCGCCTAGTTTTTCAATAATATCTTCTACCCCATGCTGTCCGCCAGCGCCTCTATCAAAGGAAAATCTCAATTTGCCTAGATCAAGTGAGACATCATCATGCACCACTAATATATCTTCACTAGAGATTTTATAAAACTGCATCAATTTCTGCACCGCTCGTCCAGAATTATTCATAAAGGTAGTAGGCATAGCAAAAATTAACTGATCTGTTAAAGCTATCTCAGCTTCAAACTTAGATTCTTTGCGCGCGCTTAAGCCTCGTACCGAGAGAATATTTTCAAGCACCACAAAACCAATATTATGCCTAGTACTCTTATACTTAGCTCCTATATTACCTAGTCCAACTACTAATTTCATAAGTCAATATCCTAAGGGGTTGGTAGTTTGTTCCAGATGCTAGGCGCATAAGCCCGAACGACCGGAGTTGACTGAGTTCGTCAATGAGGATAACAAAAACGTGACCAATGTCACGTTTTTGTGCTGCCGTGGGTGAGTGCCTTGATTCATCGCTACGCTCCTCGCAATGACCAGTTTATCGATCCACATCCGGTAGGATTACATCAAGAGACGAGAAAACTGCAACAACGTCAGCAAGCATATTGCCTTCAGCAAGCTCCGCAATAGCACTAGTCGGGAACCAGCTCGGTGAGCGCCATTTAAGTCTGTAAGGACTAGCTGTACCATCAGTAATCAGATGCACGCCTAGTTCACCGCGTGGTGATTCTACGCAAGCATAAGTTTCACCAGCTGGAGCTTTGAAGCCAGGCATAATTTTTTTAGCTTGAAGTTCAGTAGCAGCACTAGCATTTTCGCCACCAGGCAATTCACGAATTTTAGCTACCGCTTGCATAACGATTTTGCAACTTTCACGAATCTCATCAATGCGACATTTATAACGAGCAAACACATCACCTTCAGTGCGAGTCACGACATTAAAATCAAAGTCAGCATAAGCTGAATAAGCTTTAGAGCGACGTACATCATAATTAACACCAGATGCTCTTAAATTAGGTCCAGTAATACCGTACTCTACTGCACGCTTAGGATCAATAATTCCCAGACCCTGCGTACGGCTCTTAACGATTGGGTTTCCAGTGACTATATCTTCATACTCATCAGTGTAAGGTAGGATTTTGTCGCGCATCAAAGCTTCAGCTTTATCAAGCCAACCTTTAGGTACGTCTTTATGCACACCACCAATACGCATGTAGTTAAACATCATGCGCTGTCCAGAAACTTCTTCAAGCAGAGACAAAATAGATTCTCTATCTCTAAAGGTGTAGAAAGGGAATCCCATCATCGCACCAAGATCGAGCATAAAAATACCCAAAGCTAGTTGGTGTGAGGTTATACGATTCAATTCTGCCATCAAGACTCTCAAGAGTTCAGCACGGCGCGGGACTACAAGCCCTGAGATTTGTTCAACAGCCATAACATTAGCATGTCTATCACTCATACCAGCGAGGTAATCAACTCTATCCACCAGTGCTTGGTATTGTACGAAGTTGCGATTTTGCGCCAACCACTCCATACCTCTATGTAGGTAGCCGATCACCGGCTCGCATTTGGTGATAATTTCACCACGAGTATTTATTTTCAGCCTTAATACACCGTGAGTAGAAGGGTGCTGCGGACCCATATTAATAACAAGTTCTTCTGTCTTAAGTCCGGTGCTGGTATCTTTGTCTTTTACAACCATGTATTTCATTTTATAGCAGAAACGTGACATTTGTCACGTTTCTGCGCTTTCAACACGAGTGCACAATCTAAAGCTATGCAACTTAGCTAAAGCTATAATGGATTTGTTACGAAATGGCTTATTGCAAAGTGCCATTTCGCAATAAGTCTACTTATGCCTATAACCGACCAACTATCCAGCCGCCATCGCCTTAAGTTCTACCCTAGTCCTGAGGTAGATTTGATATTGGCACCTTGGGGTTTCGGTGGCACAGATAACCTAGCTCAAGAAGGTGCTCATGGTTTTATTGAAAAAGACATGGTCGCTAAGCTCGAAGCTGCTGGTTGCAAAGTATCTCTCTCTGAGCCTCCGTCACTTGGACCCTTTCAAATCCAAGAAGATTCTAAGCAAATTCGTAATCTTGAAGCAATTATTCAAGTCAATACTTGGCTTAGTCAACGCATAGGACAATCCTTGCTATCAAAACATATTCCTATACTTCTTGGTGGTGATGCCAGTCTCAGTATCGCCAGCGTTACCGCGCTCTCAAAGCAAATCCCAAAACTCGGTATCATTTGGCTTAGTAATCACTTCAATAATAGTTCGCCCGGTGTTACCAAAAGTTGGAATGCTAATCGCATGTCGTTTACTACTATTAGCTTCAAGGGTGATCTTAGTAAACAGGACCCAGATTTTCAAACTTTACTCAAAACACATTCTGATAAATTTCCAATAGTTCCATGCTCGCGCATAGTACATCTAGGTATTAGCCACAAATCTGCTCAAGATTCTTGTGATCATCTATATTTCAGCATGCCTGATATTGATGAGCTCGGTGCACGCGCAGCTGTAAGCATGGCAATAGCTCAACTTAAAGACTGCGACAAAGTGCATGTAATCTGGGATATGAATGCTCTTGATCTTAGTGGTGTGAGTAATTATTCACCAGGACAACTTAGCTATCGTGAAGCGATGACCATCGCTCGCGAACTTGATGTTCAACTACGCCGCAAAAATAGATTAGCTGCTGTCGATCTCGTTGAGCATTGTCCTAGCCGTGAGGCTTGGGATAAACGTGGTGAAGCTGCTAATTGGGGGACGGATATAGTTGCGACTATGTTTGGTGAAACCATTTTTAATGCGCTTAGAAAATATTAGTGGAGCTTAGATTCTGCACTCGCCCACGCAAGCGCACGGACGTGACGTAAGTCACCTCCGTGCTAAGCGCATAAACGTGCCGTCGGGCACGTTTACGCTCAGGCCTTCGCTTCTACTGTATTATTCTGATATTTAAATAATATTTCAACAACCTTGTTATTGAGCATCTTAAAAGGTCCAAAAGTCAGTATTCCCGGCTTCTTAGGATCAGTCTTCCACATATGAGGACTGCGGTTCACCTGGAATTCCTGGCGTATATAAGTAGGTTTAATTGGACTAATTGAAGGTGGTTTACGCTTCTGAACATGATTAGCCTTAAAACTATCATTCCACTGTTTAAAAGCATCATCTAGACTAAGTTCTAGCTCTTCCAGCTCTTCGTCCATATCAGAGACGACCTTAATCATCAAGTCAATAAAAGCAAATAGACCAGAGCGAGCGGCTTGCTCTACTTTAACTAGTAGCCTTGCAACCCAGTCTATAACTGGAAAGAGAGTAGAACTCAGAGTCCTTGGTGTGGCTCGATAAAAATCGGCAGCCTCATCTTTAGTTACTTGTTTTTTATTAGATTTGGTTTGACTGTTAAAGCCCTGTTGTTGGTTGTCACTGCCTTCACGATCACGTTGAGCACTAGGTTTCTCGAATTTATCGAGGTATTCAAACTTGGGGATGGCATTAGATGGTAGTTTTCCAGATAAGCCGGTATCATCCATAGTGGAAGTATCAGCACTTATCGCTGACTTAGTCCGTTCTTGCGGACGCATTCCAGCGAGCTCATCTTGGCTGTTAGGGTGATATATGGGCATTTCTTGATTAGTAACCATAGATTATAGCTCTTTTGGAGCTATAAGTAAATACTAACAGATGTATATACAGATTGTCAAGATCCTTGTCAAAAAAAATTATTCGCTGCTATGGCGGGTTTTAGTCCTGATTCTTAGAGATTATTAAGGCTAGACCAGCAATATTGCTCTTCATATAGTCAATATAGCTATTACCATGTCCATTATAAGATTTAAAGGTTTCACCACGGCTAAGTGCTAGGCCTGGTATAGATTCATTCTTGGCATCACGTTCGATACCAGCTCTTAAACGAGACTCATTTACTTGATCAAGAGTCGCTTCCTGAGCGACTTTTATAGTCATTAACTGCTCTTCGATCATCTGAATGTCGCCTGGCTCAGTTAGTCCACTACGGCGTGCCATCAGATCTTTTTCAAGCTTACTTAGGTCGCTAAGAACCTGGCCTTGATTAGGCTTAATACTTGGGCTTTGATTTGAGTAAACGTTGCTCACGAAGTTATTTAATCAAGCTTAGGTTAAGGACTGGTTAAGCAAAGCATAAACGTGCCGTCGGGCACGTTTATGCGCTT
>CAZQXM010000048.1:0-1256 GCA_964597205.1 uncultured Gammaproteobacteria bacterium | reverse complement strand
ATGCGCTTCCCACACGAGTGCAGAATCTAAATTGCTAACTTTCTTAAAAATAGCTATCAACTAAGGTATCAACCCCGCTTTGTCCCTTTATATGGCTAATAATCTACTTTTAGATCTCCATGGCGGCAAACAACTCCCTGAGAGTTTCCGTCAAAATACCCTAATGCAGAACCTGGGTGAAAGGTTCGTTGACCTTAAAAGCCAGTTAAACAGCCTTCTTGCCACTATCCCGACTACAGTTCACAGTGGTTACTTCAATCTACGCAAACAAGTAGGCTCCAAGCTTATCAAATCACGCAAAAAATACCGCCTAGCTTTAGAGTCTCTAGGTTGGGGTACACTAGCTGATATTTTGGATTCAGCGTTTTGTGGAGAGATTTTAAACGTTATTGCGTAAGTTACGACTTCTGCATCAATTTAGTTTCTTGACGCGGTCTTGCTATCGCTAAACTATCCGCTGGCACATCATCAGTAATCACTGAACCTGCTGCCACCATCGCGTTTTCACCAAGCTCAATCGGCGCCACTAATACAGAGTTCGCACCAGTACTTGCACGGGCACGAATAATGGTTTGATGCTTCTCACCAGTGCGCGAATCGTAGTTAGCAGTCACAGTGCCAGCACCGATATTCACTCCAGATTTAATTTTGCTATCTCCGAGATAACTTAGATGCGAAGCCATTACATTATCAGAGATCTCACAATTCTTCACTTCAACGAAACTTCCAAGCTTCACATTATTACCTATATCATTACCATCACGAATATGCGCAAATGGACCTATAGTGCAGTTCTCACCAATGGTACTTCTAAACACATGCGAGTGCATAACAGTAGTGCCTGAACCGATTTCAGCGGGACCATAAATAGAAGTATAAGGACCGATATTACACGATTCACCGATAGTTACTCGGCGATGAATGTAAGTGCCAGGGAAAACAATAGTATCTCTACCAATCTCAACATCAGGACTAATAAAAGTACTAAGCGGATCTACTATAGTCACACCAGCTTTCATCAGACGACCTAATTGTTTTTGGTTTTTCTTCTGGATCACTTGTGCTAGATCAGCGCGGGTATTCACACCCATAATCTCGTCATTATTCTCCAGCTCATAGCTAGATATCTGCAAACCCTGTTTATAAGCCCATCCCACTAAATCAGTAAGATAGAATTCCTCTTGAGCATTGTCCTTACGCAGAGATCTTAGACCTTCGCGCATAGTCTGCCAATTCAGACAATAAACACCAGAATT
>CAZQXM010000047.1:0-11268 GCA_964597205.1 uncultured Gammaproteobacteria bacterium | reverse complement strand
TGGTTAATTTCTCTAAGCTCTGCGCGCAGTATTAAAGTAGTCTCGTTAGGCTTACTGCTCGTAACTGGCTTGCAAGCTGTTAAGCTGCAGATGATTAGTAATAGTAAGAGGCTGCGCATATTTAATATTCTAGTGTATTTACCCCTTGTATTTTTAATTCAACTTTAGTATTATTGACCCTACCATGTTGGGGGACAAGGAAAGTAAGTATAGAGCCGAGGCGTGTAGGACTTTAGCATTTTTGTGTTTAACACCGGTTGGGCTGTTCTTGAAGCAACTCTATGATCTTGATATTCATAATATATGGCTAAATTTATTTGGCAATTGATGTATTGTTCTCTAGCATTAATTTGCGTGTCCTTTCTTATGAAGAGGGGCGGTGCTATAATGAAGCAAAAGGATTTAGAGGATGGAAACACTAGCCGATAGACCCGAGATTTTTATCCCAGTGACAATATTGATGATGGGAATGGTTTGTTTGCTTGGTATGCAAATCTCTGAAATACCTAAACCAACTGCGAAAGAACTTGAATCTTCTCAAAATTAGTCATATTAAATATCACTGGTGTCACTGAAACTCTGCGTTGCATAACCGCCCAGCCATCTGTCCCCTCTACTTCTTTGTCTTCTACTGGCAGACCAGCTAACCAAAAATATCTGCGCCCGCGCGGGTCCATGCGCTCTTCATAGTTCTCTTGGTAAGCACGATTGCCTAATCTGGTAATTTCTAAACCTTGGTATTCACTGCGTTTGCAAGCTGGGATGTTGACATTAAGAAAAGTTTTCTCGCCTATGCTCTTAATCAAACCTGGTGTCTTGATGAAATCAGCTACCCATGCGGCAGCATCACTGAAATCTCGTGAACTATAGCTATAGAGACTAACAGCAATCGATGGCAAGCCAGATATCATTGCTTCCATAGCGGCAGATACGGTACCAGAATAAAGTACATCAACGCCAAGATTAGGTCCATGATTAATCCCTGAAATCATCAAATCAAAATCTATATCACGCCAAATAGCTCCAGTAGCAGCTTTAACACAGTCAGCTGGAGTGCCAGAAGTCATAAAACCTTCGGTGATACCTTGGATATGATGCATCTCTCTAAGGGGGTCTACCATTAGTGGCTTATTTAAGCTCATTGAGTGCCCAGTAGCGCTGCGCTCACGATCTGGCACGCAGAGATAGACCTGATGCTCAGCAGAGAGCGTCTCAGCTAAGGTGCGCACACCTTCTGCGAATATGCCGTCGTCGTTGGAGACTAAGATCTTCATAGTATTCATCTTAGCAGTCTCTTGTTATAGCGAGCCGTAAGTGTCATCCTGAGCGTAGCGAAGGACCCCCTCTCTGGAGCGTAGAAGCCAGCGGTATGAAATCGTTATCAAAGCACTAGGGGTTTCTACCTATATATATTAAGCGGCATTGTCGTCATGGCAATCTTTTGAGGGTGACTAATTGCTTAAGCAACTGAATCTGGTAATTAATGATTTATTTTTGCGTTTACTACGCTTAAACACTAAGCAGAAATTCAGACGCATTATTGCGCGCGGCTATAAAAGTAAATGTGGGCGGCACAAGGAATTGGTTATTAGTATTGTCGAGTCTCTAGTACAGTAGTTAGTAATTTTATTTTAGAAGCCTTAGTTGTACACTATTATTTATTGTGCGTAAGCAGGGCTTCTTACTTGTCTTACAAAGCCACTAATGTAAGGATTTGCTCTTGTTTTAACTCCACTGGCTAAAGCTACAGTTTGTTTTCCTAAGTGAGTTGCAAATGCATCTACCCGAACTGAGATTGGTGGTTCATCTTTAATTTCTTTGAACATGTCTTTAGTTTTTGGATCTCTACGCGCGGTTCTATAAAGTTTGCCTAAGTGCTGTTTCAGTTCTCTATCTAGCAAACCTGGTTCTTTTTCAATTATTTTTAAGAATGTTTGGGCTGGATTATTTTCAACTAGTAATCCAGGATGCTTTGCAAGACCTTTGGCTATTATATCTGCGCCTTTTGGGCTTGTTGCTATCTTAGCAGCAAACTCGCAGAGAACTGTTTTGTGAATAATATTCTTAACCGCTTTTTGTATAAAAGGTGCAGCTATAGCTCCTCCTGGCATTACAGTTGTGAAGGCTGCCACGGTTTCTGTGATCCCTTCCATTATATTTTCTAGTCTTTCAGTTGGTGTACCACCTATTAATGCACGACTAAATTCTGTAACGGCTGTTGCAAGATTCTTGATTGCCGCCGCCGCACCTGCACCAGGTAATGATTTAAACACAGTCTTAAGAGATGATAGTGCGAAACTATGTATTAGTTCACCTGTGTCACCAGCAGCAGTATCATGCGAACCTAAGCCTCCAAACAAGACGCTGCGTGCAAATTCACCAGTATTAAAAGTTGCTTTACCAAATAAAATGTCCCACAATCCTGACAGAGCACCAGCTCCATCTAAAAATGTATTGGCATGTGGGTTTGCAAATATTGGAGCACCCATTTTGAGTGTAGTTGATAGACTTACCATATTTTTCTAGATATATAACGTAATGTATTTACCTATTTAGATAGTGGTTTTGGCATTCTAATCGGTTCTTTTTGATGGCGCTAGGATAGCGTCCTTATTCGGATTAGGTTTTACTTGTTGAGCAGGGTCAGCTTTGCTAGCTGCACTCTGGTCTCTTTTTAATTTTTCACGTGCTTGTTCGGCTCTGAATTTTATGTCAATGTTCGCAAGTGCTCTTAATTGCGTCAAGGTTTTAATCTTACCTTGGTGCCATTCTTTGTATGTGTAATCATTAGGATCTAGTTGTTCTAATATAGCTTCTATTTGCCTTAATTGTTCATTTTTTCTAGGATTTGTTTCATCGTCCTGTCCACGTGTTTTGTAATCATATTCTGGTGTCTCAGAAATAAGATTTTCACTGTTATAGAGGATAATGGTGTCATGTGATTTAGTCTTGTCTGTATCGGCAATTACCCTCATGAAAGTTCTTCTCATGCCAGAGTCATGTTGTAATGTTTTGCAACCGCCAATAAAAGTATCAGCACCTGCTCCTAGATCAACAACTATATATGAGTTGTATCGAGGATCATCGCTTGCGGTTCCCTGATTACTAGATAAATTTAATTCCACCACATCATCACCTGCAGATGTCTTAATTTTAAGTTCATGTCTAGAAGTATTTACTAATGGTGGTACTACGACATCTAGTTTTATTTGATCTTTCTGTTCCGATCCTCTAACGATAAATTGATCGAAATTTTCTAGTTTGATTTGACCTGTAATATCTAAGACTCCGTCTGGACTTAAAATTTCTAGATTTTTGCACTCTGCCGTTGTAAGAGGCTCTTCTTTATCGCCATGTTTTAGCTGATACTTACCATCCTGAATATAATGAATGCTTAGTTTTTCTCCCTTAGGTACACGGATTGTTTGTATCTTGCTTCCGTCTTGTAAGCTTCTTGTTTCTAAAAATGCAGTGCTTCCCATAATACGTATAAAGGTATTAGATCCGGGTATTTGATAGGGTTTTATCCTTAATTATTGGCTAATGAGTTGTTTAAGGATCTAAAGCTTATGATATCCATAAACTCCTTTAATGGCTTGGTTATGCCACAAAAATCAGTTACTTTGCTTAAAAGATTAGGTTTATGTTTAAAAAGGTTGGTAACTTGCCCTAAACCTACAAAGGCTATAAACCATGCAACCAAAGTGCCCGCATTTTGAGATCCAGGCTTGCCATTTTTGGTAATAGTGTTGTGGGCAGTTAGTGCTAAGCCTCCCCCAATGATTAGCTTTAGTATTAAAAATGGTAGGGGTGCATTATTCTTGGCATTGTCGCTACCCATAACGTTTTCACCAGTTTCGAATATTGATTTGAAAGTCATCAGTGCAGCAGTTAGCCCCAATCCAGCTATTGCTAGAAATTTGCCATTCGTCATATTTTGCTTATTAGGATCTTTGCTAAAAATCCTTTGCCAGTAATTCTTGAGTATGGCTGAGAAATCAACTGTT
The DNA here is from genome assembly GCA_964597205.1 of uncultured Gammaproteobacteria bacterium. Taxonomy (GTDB): domain Bacteria; phylum Cyanobacteriota; class Vampirovibrionia; order LMEP-6097; family LMEP-6097; genus CAYUFH01. The sequence goes on along the minus strand of CAZQXM010000047.1, from coordinate 7,261 downwards.
AGTTTATGGCTTGAGTCTAAACCAGCTTTGCCACCTTTTTTTAAGAAGCCTATTATTGGTCTTACATACTCTGAGACCGCTCCATCATTTACGAAATTAGCTTCAGGTCTAGTTTGCCCTAAATTAATACCGGTTAGTCTGCCTCCATCTGGAGGCGCTACGGTGCTAGTTCTTGGTGTGATGCTGCTTTCGGCAGTCTCGCCAAGTGCTTTGTAGGGAAAATTTACCGCTTCTGCTATCATCTTCCAGGAACACTCCAAGCAGGACTGTGACCAGGCTCCTTGAGGACACCAAGGCCCCACCATCTATAATCTTTATCTCTAATTCTGTGATATAAACCTTTTCCAATTCTTGCACCAGATTTATCTTGTAGCTTACTATCAGCACCATTTTGCATGAAAGCTGCGAACATTGTTTTTCCAGTGTGCACATATTCTTCATAGCTATCAGCTGCCATAGTGGTTGCTTTAGGTATAAGAATTAGACTAGGAACCGCCATTAATGTTTTCGCTACTAGACTGCCTGGTTTTAGAAAAGCCCAGGTAAGTGGTAGGGATGTAAAAGCTAGCTTAATAGTACCGTTTGTCGTGGAGTAAACAGCACTTCCTTGAGGGTTGCCATTTCTACCTTTGATTTTAATTGCTTGACTATAATCCCCTAATCCATTTCCAAAACTATTAAGGTTTATATACATGCCTGTTCCAATTTTTGCTAATTTATAGGCATCATTAGAACTGTTGAATGGGACAAATGCAGTTTTAATGGGTGCTGCAAGTACTTTATAAGCTGTTGAAAGTATATTTCTTGCTAGCCCCTTATCCTTGCAGCCAGCTTCAAGAATTCTTTCGGCAAAGGCTCCTCGCACTTTCCATAAACCATCTAATATTTTTGTTGCTAATGATGCTACTGCCATTGTTTTTCTCCCCCTTGGAGTTATCCGAATGCCTTAGATGCACTGTTGCTTAAAGCAGGCCATATCTTTTTGGCTCCTATTACTGCTAAACCCAACATTGAATCTTCTGGCTTATATTTAGAATCTGGTTTGCCAGAATTTTTGAATTTATATATGTCGCATCCAGCTTCTAAGAGTAGGAATGCCCATCCAATTACTGAAGCTCCGAGTGCTATTCTTGCTACCCATTTGCCGGCACATGTTAATCCTGCTTTCATAGCCGCTGATCTGGTAGCGGTCTCGGCAATTGTTTTTCCTGTTTCTTTAACAACAGTCTTGCCTATTGATTGTTTAAGTTTGTCATTTGTAACGTCTACAATTATTTCACCACTTTTTTTAGCTACAGCTTCATTCCACTTATTGGGTACTAAGAGTTTGCTAGTCCCCGATTTTAGTGAAGTCTCAGTTACTATTCCATGAACAAGCCCTACACCATGGTCTATAGCCATTCCAGTTCCAAACCATTTTGCTCTTTCTACAGTTCCAGAGAATGGAACATATGGATCAACATTGCTTAGAGGTTTTAGCCTAGCTTCAAGAGCTTGACGTAGTTGTTTTTGAAACTCTAAGTTGTCAACGAATTGAGGATAATTCTTTGCGGTAATAACAGTATCGCCAACCTTGATTGGTGGCTTTGACTTAGTGATTACATCTTCGAGCCTGTCATCAATAAAATTCTTTGCCCCTTTTACTTTCGAGAGGTTTCTATTTTCTCTTATACATTTGCTTAATTCACCGTTCTCTTTTTCCTGAGCTCGATCTATAAACCAAAGTAAATGTCTATATGTAAAAGCTAGAGCCGCTTCTTGGCGCTGTAGGTTTGCGTTAGAGCTTTTTCCTAGATCCGGATCATCTATGTTTATCTTCTCAGGTATTTCTGGAGTATCCCTGAGTCTGACCTCCATATCTTGTTTAATTGTGCTAATTGTCGCCATGTAATACGTATAACACTTTAAGTGTGTCTGTTTTGACAATAATTTTTTTTGTCAATTCCTCTGCCTGAGTTTCTTTATATTGACGTATTACGCAAAAGGACTGATTAATATGCCTAATGAACCACTAACTTCTCTTCCTTCCTTTGACACTAGTTTGCCTACGGCTAGACCTATTGTTTCGCCTCGCAATAACAATACCCGTACTGTAACAGCAGCATATGTGGGTGATGATGATGAAGATAGGTTTTCAGCGCATGCTGATTATACGGCAATGTCAGGAGCCAAAAGGGATCAAGCCTTTGAACAGATGGTAATTGTTCACGATCAAGAAGGGTCCACATCTGCGCAAAAAGCTAAGGCTGAGCGTTATTTTACTGATAGAAAGACTTCTTATGAGCTTATAGTCAAAGCCGCTGCTGGTATGGCAGAGTCTGATAAAGATGTTTCTATACTTTGGTATACATCGATGACTAGAAATTCTTGGCTGAGAGCTTAATAAAGGGATTTAATCAATATGTTTTCTGATAATTGGGTGAGTAAAATAGTAGGAGCAGCTAGAACTAGAATGTTTAAGGCTGCGCTCTCTGATGATATTACGAAAAGAGACCAATCCGTTGCCTTACTAGCAAAACTTATATCAGAGGCTACTAGGGTTGAGAAGATTAATGTTGCTAGACATGAGGATACTAAGAATTTCCTTATCTATCTTTATACTAAACTTAGCCCCATTGGTGAGCCAGCTTAACCTATCCTTAACCTGCTTGAGATACAGTAAATCAGGGTAATTATATGGGCGATCGTAGTTCTAGTGTTAATAGTCCACCATCTAGAGTGAATACTCCGTCAGTATCACCGAGGGCTTCACAGTCTATTGTTCCTAATCCAGGAGTAGCTGAGGATGACGAAGATTCATTTGATGATTTTTTTGATTCAGCACCATCTGCTTCAGAAACTGCAGTAGCTAGTAATGCTGATTCTGTTTTTGCTTGGGCACAGCATGGTGGGGTTGCTGGCAATCACAATTTTTCATTTAAAGGTAAGCCAGTTACTACTGACTATCTAGGTTTGAATAGAAGTGTAGGTGTTGATGCTAATAGAGGTCATCTTGAGACTGGCTATAGTATGGGGCAAATAGCCAAAGTTGGTATGCTCAGAGAGTTAATTGAAGAATACAAGAAGTCTGATGCGGCTAAAAAACTTAGTCCAGAAAAACTTCAAGAGAAATTATTGAAGATGGTTAAGAATTCTGGTTACACCTATTCTGCTAATCCTGACGAAGAACCTACCGCAGAAAAAATGCTTGTATTTCTTCAAAGTAAATCTGCCAAATATACTCTTGATGGTTTGTCTAGGCGAGCATTGATTGCTAAGGATTTCTTTGAAGCGAAGCTGCGCCGTCAGGTAGATGATATGGCTTGGATGTTGAAGTGGATTGCTTCTACTGCTAAGCTAGCCCAGAGTGCTAACGTTGCTAATAGTTAATATTTCCCTTAGCTTTCAATTGCTAAATAACCCTTATTACCGCTGCTAACAGCCCCAAAATGCTATTATTAACCCTCGTTATGTACGCGATAGTTGAAATAGCAGGTAAACAATATAAGGTCACTGAGGGCCGTTATGTAGACGTAGATCAGTTGAATCTTGATGATGGCGCTGAGCTTAATTTAGATCAAGTTTTATTGGTATCTGGCGAAGGCGCACCGAAGATTGGTCAGCCTATTGTTGCTGGTGCTAGCGTTAAAGCTACTGTGATGGAGTCTGGTAAAGACAAAAAAATCATAGTGTACAAGATGAAACGCAAAAAAGGTTATCGTCGTAAGCAAGGACATAGACAAGAGTTTACTCGTATTAAAGTAGAGAAAATTTCAGCGTAAGAGGTAAGATTTATGGCATCGAAAAAAGGTGTAGGTAGTACTAAGAACGGGCGTGATTCCAAGGCGAAACGTCTAGGCGTTAAAAGATACGCTGGTCAAGCCGTGATAATCGGTAACATTCTAATCAAGCAACGTGGCACTAAGTTCCACCCAGGTAAGAACGTTAAGCGTGGTCGCGATGATAGTCTTTATGCTGTTGCTGATGGCGTGGTGAAGTTTGTTGATAAAGCTGGACGCAAGTACGTTTCTGTTGTGCCAGTAGCTGTAGCTGCTTAAATTTCTTCAGCTATTTTAGCGGGTTTATAAGTCCAAACTATAGTTATCCCTGGGATGCTGGTAATCATGTAGGCGCTGAAAGCTACTACTGCTATAGCTAACGCTGTATCAGGACTGATGCCAATGAAACCTAGTATATAAACATAGGTCGCTTCTTTAGCACCAAGCCCCTTCACCGAAGGAACTGTGAAACCTGCTACTGAAGCGGCTGGCACTAGAAGTAACCAATACCATAATGGGATTTGATCTAAGCCGACACCTAAAGACATTGCTACAAAAACATTCCCTAGTATCAAAAAGCCATGAGTAATTACTGTCCAGATTATCATCTTGATTATGCTGAGATGATGTTGGATATATATTTCTATGCTGTATTTTAATTTAGCTATGAAGGCTAGTGGTATACGTGACCATAATGCGTAGCTAAGATAGCCAACTGGCATAGCAAGGAAAGCCACTAAGAGTGAGTATTGTAGCTGCACTGGCACTAAATCACGCTGCATACTGAAATGTAGGCAAGCTAAACCAACTGGAATTAAAGTGAGCATCATAGTAAAACCAAGTATGCGCTCTATAAGTACAGTACTAGCTGCTCTCATCCAGTCACTATGCTCTCTGCCAAGCTTGTATGCGCGCAGAGCATCACCAGCAACATTGATAGGCAAGAAACAATTACTAAAAGTCCCTTCGAAATAAAGCTGTAAAGCGCGCCAATAGCTGAGCTTGTAATCCAGTACCTTAAGTAATATTTGCCAGCGGTAAGTGTTGGTGAAGACTTGTATTAGGTAGAAGGCTGAAGCGATACCAAACCAATAAAGATTAGTGTTACTAACTTGATCTATAAATTTATGGAAATCTATTTTCGCTACTTTCCAAAGTAAAAAAGCTATTAGTGCCGTAACTCCAAAGTTAATAAGGCTCTTTAAATTTATGATTTGTGATTTAGCCACCTAGATATTTTACAGGGTTTTGTGGTTTACCTTGGGTACGGATCTCGAAATGTAGATGTGGTCCAGTAGCATAACCAGTATCGCCTTCGTAGCCTACAGTATCACCCTGCTGTACTCTAGTGCCAACGCTAACAGCAGTTGAAGACATATGAGCATAGAGAGTTGTAAAACCTTTGGCGTGATCGACTATTACTACTTTACCGTAACCGCCATACCAACCTACATAGATAACGGTGCCACCTTCAGACGCTTTGATCGGGGTGCCGCGCGGTGCAGCTAAATCTATACCACTATGCATGCTAGTAACCCCGAAGATCGGGTGCCTGCGCGGACCGAAGGGCGAAGAAATGCGAGCGTGCACTGGATATACGAAATGCCCAGTAGAATCTAGGTTCTCTTTGCCACTAGCTAGCTCGGTAATCTTATACATCAGTTTTACAGATTCTTGTTCAAGCTGTCTTTCTGAACTTTCGTATAGCGCGCGTTCTTGAGCAAGTTGGCTTACTACTACTTTTTGAGCGTTGCGTTCTTGTGAGATCACTTGAGTGTTGGCACTTAGCTGTTGATTGATTTGGCTAATTTTTACAGCTTCACGCTTGAGAGTTTCATTGTATTTGCGTATACTTTCGGATTGATCGATAAGTGCAGTTAGAACCTCTCTATCGTAGTCTATGACTCGTTTCTGATAATAAAGGTGGTCGAGAAAGTCTGTTATATCAGGAGAATTCAATAGACCGTCTATCATCTTTAGTCGTTGTTGTTTATAAATAGCGACTATGCGATCTTGCGCCTCCACTTCTAGATCACGTTTCTGTACTGTAAGTTCACCAAGACGGTTACGAGTTTTAGTGCAAGCTTCTTCTGTTACTCGAAGGTGGCGCTTATTAGCATCTAGGCTGGTTTGCGCTTGTGATAACTTACGTTGAATCTCTCTTAACCTGGCGTTAGCGGCAGCTTCTTTAAGGCGGGCTTCTTTTAGTTTTTCGGAGATGCTTAATTTACGCCTAGTTATATCACTTAACATCGATTGAGGATCTGCTGCCCATAATGGCAGCAGAGAAGTGACTATAAAACTAATCAACATGGCGATGATTAGAAGTTTGGTTAATGGAAATTTAAACTTAGGTTTTGGCAACTATAGTTATTATAGCAAGCTCTGGAAGCCATGTCTCTAGCTGATTTTAGCTTTAGTTTTGATTTGCTGTTTGACAATTTTATCTAGTTCTAGTATCTCGTTAAGCTCAGGATTTTTTACTATGTTATGTTTCTCTAAAGCAATTTCAACTAGCTTGGTTATTTCTGTGAATTTAATTTCTTTATTCAAGAACATCGCAACGGCTGCTTCATTAGCAGAGTTAAGTACAGTCGGATACGAGTGTCCTTTGCGTCCAGCTTCGTAGGCAAGAGCTAGTGCTGGAAATTTATTAGTGTCAGGTTTGTCGAAATCTAAACGAGAAATATCTTCAAGTGCAAGCTTTGCCGCATTCAGTGGTAGTCTTTGTGGGTAGTCGATCGCAAACTGTATAGGTATGCGCATGTCAGGCGGTGCGAGCTGAGCCATCATGTTACCATCGATGAATTGCACGGCACCGTGTACTATTGATTGTGGATGGATTATAACTTTGATTTTATCGTAGCTAAGCCTGAATAATTGATGCGCCTCTATCACTTCAAGCCCTTTATTCATCAGCGTGCTGCAATCGATAGTGATCTTAGGTCCCATCACCCAAGTCGGGTGCTTAAGGGCTTCTTCCACGGTTATATTACTAAAATCTTCTCTGCTACGGAAAGGTCCACCTGAGGATGTCAGAATAATATGGTCGACTATATCATCATATTGATATAACTTACGCTGATCACCAGCAGCCATCAGCGCTTGAGCGATAGCAGCGTGCTCGCTATCTACTGGTATTAATTCCGATCCATAGCGATCCTGGTATTCATTCACTATGTGTCCGGCAGCTACTAGAGTTTCTTTGTTAGCAACTGCTACCCTGCGCGCATGTTGCATTGCTGTGAGATTAGCCTCAAGCCCAGCAATGCCAACTATGGCACTAAGAAAAACATCAACATCAAGTTTGGCTATTTCTATAATACTGTCGAGTATTTCAATTCGCGGGAATAATTCTTTAAGTGTGTTTCTATGCTCTGGATTAACTATAGAAACATATTGAGGTTTAAATTCTTTGATTTGATCTACTAGTAAATCTAGCTTAGAGCCAGCAGCTAATGCTACGACTTCTATGTCGTGGCGTGCTCTAACTATGTCTAATG
>CAZQXM010000046.1:0-11297 GCA_964597205.1 uncultured Gammaproteobacteria bacterium | reverse complement strand
TTAACCCAGCAGGATTTGGTGAAGGATTCAATTTCACACCACCAGCTAATTTCGTACAGAAAGATTTCAGCGCGAAAGGTGATTTCTCTGCTTTCAAAGCTGAAGGGTTCACTCCTTTTGATCCTCTTAAAGGTTTCGATCCTAGTAGTGCTACCGGCGGATTCGTTGGTCCACCTTTAGGGACAGATGGTAAACCTGTAGCTGGTTTTATCGATCCTAATAATTTACCAGCAGGTGTATTACCTCCTACTAACTTCGGACAAGCAAACTTCGATCCATTTGCTGATTTCAAACCACCTACAGCAGGCGGACCTCAAGGTCCAGCAGTTCCTCCTAATGGCGGTGATGCTAATAAGCCAGGTGGCACAGCTCCAAATACTGGTGCTCCAACTGGTCCAGCAGTTCCACCTAGTGGCGGAGATGCTAGCAAACCAGGTGGCGCTACAGCTCCAAACACTGGTGCTCCAACTGGTGGCGGACAATCTGTTCCTGCACCAAGTGCTCCAACACCAGGTCCGAGTACTCCAGTACCACCACCAACTCCACCAAGTGGTCCTGAGGTAATAGCTCCTCCACCAGCGCCTCCAGCTCAGCCACCAGCTCCGGCTCCAGCAAGAACAATTGCTAAAGCTAAATACCTAGATGCACGCATGCATAAAACACATGCACGCAGCTTAGCAACTTCAAGCTTAGGCACACTTGCAACAGGTGAGGTCACAAACGTTATAGTAAGTGCACCTGAAGGTACGGATGCTAAAGCTGCTGCTAAAGCTAGAATTACAGCTAGTGATGGCGTGTACTTAGCAGGCAAACTTCTTCGCAGCACTGATGCGATCAATGTACCTGTAATAGTAGATCCTAGTACTAGCAAAACTAGTGTTAAAGTTACTCTCAACATAGACAATAAAGTTGAAAGTACTGATCTAGATGTAGATACAGCGGCAATACAGTTAGTAACTCAATTAGATGGTAGTACTATACAAATCAGTACAACAGGAACTGATATTGAATTTACTAACTCATCAGTAACTGGTTACTTATTACCACCAGGATCAAGCGCTAGCGGCCTTAAAAAAGCACTTCGTATGACTGGCACAGTAACAGCTGGCGATGATGTGAACTACGTCACATTCAAGAAACCAGCAGCAGCGAAGACAGCGGGTATATATACTGTAGTCTTCTCTGATGGTGATAGCCAATACTTCGGTAAAGTAACTATAGGTACTCTTAAAGCTAAATCACTAAAAGCCAAAGTAATGGCTCCAGGTGGTTCGCTCTAAAATAGAGAATCCTAAAATATAATTCATAGAAAGCCCCGCCATAAAGCGGGGTTTTCTACTTATATAGGGCTATAATTTGCTTGTATTTCGAGGAGGAAAACATGCGAAAAATATCAAGATTATTACTTGCGTTATTAATTGCTAGTTTCTTTTCAAGCACAAAAGTTTTAGCTGAAGAAGTTGAAAACCAAGAAGTTACAGAAGGAGAAGTTGTACTTGCAACTATAGGTCCTGATGGCAATCTCGAGGTTATTATCGAAGCTAAAGCGCTTGATGAGGATGGCAGCTTTACATTTGGAGAGACAGAGGAAGAGGCTGAGATACTTGAAGCTCTGCCACCAGGCGAACCCGTTTTTGCTGTAGTTCAAGACCCTAATGGCGAAGGAGCTCAACAAGTCTCTTGTCTAAACAGTAAGGGTGATAACACTGTTGACCCATATTCAACAGCTATAGCCAATGCGTTTTTTAGTTTCACTGGTTCATCAGAAGATATCGCTCCGGATGACGTTGATGCTAAACAAATAGAATTTTTTGTAAATAAAATGAAAGATATCTGTAGTGATGTGCCTCCAGACGAGACCTCAACTGATTCTATTCAACGTTGCGCAGATGCTATGAGCCTAAAGCCCGATACAGTATTACTTGCTACCGAGCTTTTCAATGTAGATGCAACTGATAAGCTGTTGATGGCAACTCAAATTGCAGACGCAGCGGCTCCAGAGGGTTTCAATCCGCTAGAAGGTTTACCACCTGAAATTAGCGATGAAATGCCAGCAGGCTCCCTTACAGCAGGTCTAATACCACCAGAATTGATTAAAAAATTCACACCCAAGAATTTTGACTTTAGTGCGACCTTTGGTGAAAGCGTTCCTCCACCAGGAGCGTTTGTAGGACAAGTTCCATCAGGATCATTCATAATGCCACCAGGTATACAAGCTAACTCAAAAGTAAAATTCCCGGACAACGTAGTATTCCCCCAAGGCGTAACTATTCCAAAAGGGTTTGAAATGCCCGCTTCAGCAACGTTGCCACCCGGCATTATTATTGAAGATGGTTTCGTGCCACCCGCAGGACTACAATTCCCACCAGGGGCTATCTTGCCTAGCGGTTTTGACCCAACAGCTTTTGGTGCTACTACCAAATCTTCATTCACCCCCCCTAGCGGCTTTACTCCGCCACCAGGTTTTATGATTGCAGATACTAGTGGTACTTTTGCTCTGCCTGAAGGTTTCGCTCTACCTAAAGGAACTGAGCTTCCAAATACAGCTCGCCAATTCCCAGCACCAACTGGGTTTACAGCACCAACAGCACCAAAAGGATTCGATAAACAAGAGTCTATTCCTGCTTTTGAAACTGGATTCCAGTTTAGCGCTGGGGCAGCGTTACCACCAGCTTTTGACCCATCTAAAGCAGGTTTAACACCACCACCAGGATTTACACCAAAAGAAATTGGTGGAACTCCTAGCGACTTTAGTCAGTTCAAAGGTGATAATTTCGTTCCTTTTGATCCAAACAAAGGCTTTGATACAAAAGACAGCTTCGGTGGCTTCTCTGGCCCGCCAGTGGATTCAAGTGGTGCACCGGTTCCTGGTTTCTTTAAACCTGGTGAACTGCCAACTGGAACTACTGCGCCGCCACCTATAAGCGGTACAGATCCTTTTGCTGGTGCTCCCAAACCAACTGATACTAAAAATCCACCAACCGGCGGTGGCTCACTACCTCCTAGCGGTGGTAGCACAACCCCTCCAACTGGCGGCAGCACTCAACCTCCTAGTGGTGGTGGCACAACCCCTCCAACTGGCGGCAGCACTCAACCTCCTAGTGGCGGTGGCACTACAACTCCTCCACCTGCACGCAGATTAGATGCTCGTATTAAAACTCAATTAGTCGGCACTCTAGAAACTGCAGCCAGTACAGAAATCACACTAGCCGCACCAGAAGGTACAGATGCTAGCAAAGGCGGTAAAATCACCGCAAGCGCTGGTGTATATCTAACTGGCAAGGTAGACTCCAGTGAAGATTCTGTTGTTGTACCAGTAATAGTAGATCCTTCTATTTCTGCAGATGAGGATTCCGTAAGAATTACTCTTAGTGTAGATAACGAAGTTGAAAGTACTTCTCTTCCAATAGATACAAGCGCTATCCAGCTTATAACTCAGCTAGATGGCAATCTAATAGAAGTAAGTACTGCAAATACAGATGTGGAATTCACCGATACTAGCCTCGATGGCTATCTGCTCGCACCGGGCACTAGTGCTCTTAAAATGCAAAAGGCTATTAGTGTTAAAGGCACGGTAGTTGATGCTGACGACGGGCAAGTAGTAAGGTTTACAAAACCTGCTTCAGCTAAAGTTGCTGGTGTTTACACATTAGTGTTCTCAGAAGGTGCAAACACTTACTTCGGTAGAGTTACCATTGGCACATTAAAAGCAAAAACCTACTCGGGTAAAGTGCTTGCGCCAAATGGGCAGCTCTAAACTTAAACTGCTAATTAAAACAAAAAAAGCCACTCGTTTATTATGAGTGGCTTTTTTGTTTAATTTCTAGCTCGCTCTAACAAAAACTAACTTTGTGGAAGTTCTGTTTCATCATGAGAAGACACGGCTTCATCAAGAACCTCTTCTTGCTCTTCAGCTTGCGCTTCAGCTGCATTAGCTTCATAACCAGGAATAGACTCGAAGTGGTTAATAACTTCTTCTTGAGCCGTAGCTTCATGGCTAGCCTCAAGAGACATTTCTTCTGCTTTTGCAGCTATAGATGTAAATAGAATTGTAACTAGTGTGATTTTGATTAATTTATTCATTGGGATCTCCTTGTTTAACTGACAATATAAACAATCGGCACAGCATAACTAAAACTAAAGTTGATTTATTGATTTTCTAAGAATCTTAAAGATTGCAGCTACGCTACAATTAATTTGGGCGCATAGGTGTGTTATTCCCGGTTTTTAGGTATTTATAACTAGACTATTGGGATTAGGTAAATACAAACATGGCAGATACAAATATATATGATGTAGTGATTATTGGCGGCGGTCCTGCTGGGCTGAGTGCAGGTCTCTATGCTGCACGCGGCAATATGAAAACACTACTACTAGAAAAAGGCATAATCGGTGGTCAGCTGCAAGTAACTCATGAAGTAGAAAATTATCCCGGTATGGATCATATGACTGGTCCCCAGATATCTGATGCAATGGAAGCACAGACAAGACGTTTTGGTTGTGAGATTTTAACTAACACTGCCGTAACTGAGGTGGATTTTAAATCTCAACCTAAAATCATCAAGTGCGGTGATAAAGAATATAAAGCCCACTCGGTAATTCTTGCTAGCGGTTCTGAGCATAAACACCTAGGAGTACCTGGTGAAAAAGAATTCAGCGGTAAAGGTGTTAGCTACTGTGCAGTTTGCGATGGGGCTTTCTTTAAGAATCGTCACGTAGCAGTAGTCGGCGGCGGATCTTCGGCTGTAGAAGAGGGGGGGTTTCTTACTAAATTCGCTTCAAAAGTCACCCTAGTACACCGCCGCAATGAACTTAGAGCTGAGCGCATATTACAAAACAGGTTTATCGCTAATCCCAAAACTGAAATCATCTGGGACTCTGCTGTAGACGAGATCAAAGGCGATATGCTGGGCATGAGCAGCGTCACTCTGCGCAATCTTAAAACTAATGAGGTGCAGGATTTCCCTTGTGAGGGTATTTTTATTTATGTAGGTTTAAGTCCTAACACTCAGTTCCTAGCAGGAACTGGCATCGCCGTAGATGAAGGTGGCAAGGTTATCACTAACCATAAAATGGAAACTAATATCCCTGGGGTTTTTGCGGCTGGTGATCTGCGCAACACCCCACTCAAGCAAGCGGTAACAGCGGCTTCTGATGGTTCGCTAGCGGCGACTATTGCTATAGCTTACGTAGAGGCGTTGCACGACAGCGCAATTACTAAATAACCCCTGATCCGTTAAATATCGCTTCCAGCTCCGCCACCGCATGCTCTAAATTATCATTAACAATCTTAAAGCCGAAGCGCCCAGACTCTTTCATCTCGTCACTAGCTTTATTTAAGCGTTTTTGCAGAATATCACCTGACTCAGTACCACGCTCACGCAATCTGCGTTCAAGCTCAGCAAAACTAGGTGGCATCAGAAATAGTGTGATTGCTTGTGGAAACTGAGCCATAATCTGCAAAGCACCTTGAACTTCTATCTCTAAGAAAACACTTTTACCGCGCGCTAAAGTCTCATCAACGAATTTACGCGGAGTGCCATAGTAATTACCGACGAATTCCGCCCATTCTAAGAGTTCACCCGCTTTAATCATCGCTTCGAATTCTTCGCGACTCTTGAAGAAATAATTGACTCCCTCTTGCTCGCCCTCACGCTGCTTGCGGGTGGTAGCCGAAACTGAGAAGATTACATTGTTTTTAACAGCAGGATTGCTAAATAGACGTTTAACTATAGTTCCTTTACCGACGCCAGAAGGTCCGGTAAATACTATTAGGCGTGCTTTGTTAGCAGAGTTCACTAGAGAATATCTTACCAGTTAGTTAATTCTTGCGTATTTGCATTAAGGCTTGACCGCAGCGAATTTTGTGTGAGCATTAGTGAAAACAAGCGAGGGGGCGCGAACACTTGAGCACATCAACCAAGAGTATTTCTCGAAGAGAAATGCCTTGGTTGATGCCTGAGTATTTTTCCGTCAGCGACAAGACCCTGAGCGTATTTTTCACAATGCGAAGCCAACTGAGCAAGGCAAGCCTTAAAGCAAAATACTCCAAGTAATAAATTAACCAACGATAAGGTGATTAGCTTCTATGGCTTTGATAATGACCGTGCTCCCTTGCCCAATCTCAACTCCATCAGCAGATTTAGCAAGCCAAGTTTCATCACTATCGAAGGGCTTTACTGCGCCCATTTCACTATGACTAATTGCTTTAAATACCATCGCTTCTTTACCAATAAGATTATTAGGGTAATGACCAGCAGCTCCTGTCGGCATTTTTATAATCGTCTTGAGAATTGGTTTAATAAAAAACAGACAAACAACAGAAGCTCCAAGAAAAACTCCTAATTGTCCTTGAATACTCAAGGTCGCAGCAGACATAACTGCTAGCTGTTGGCTTAAACCAGCTAATAAAGCTCCCAGAGCAAAACAAACAAAAATAAATAAACCTGGGCTAAAGGCTTCTAAAACCAATAAAGTCCCAGCAAACATATACCAAATTAAATATGCTTCCATTATTAATTGTTCTCTAGTTTACTAGCCTTAACCAACTCTTTGCCGCCCTTAAATAATTCACCTGCTGAAGCTAAAGCACCAGCTACGCTTAGTGACTCAGTTGGAATAAATATTTTGTTGGCTGGACTTGAAGCTAAACTCTTAAGCGTATCCATATAAATCACTTGCAGAGTTTCACTACTTGGTTTAGATTCGTTGATTTTTTCTATATAAGCTTTAGAAGTTAATGCTTGCGCTTCTACTTCTAATCTTAGTTTCTGTGCGTGACCTTCAGCGCGCCTAATTACAGCTTGTTTTTCACCTTCTGCTTGCAGAATCTGCGCTTCCTTGCGTCCTTCAGCATCTAAGATCGCCGCACGCTTATTACGCTCAGCTTCCATCTGGACGTTCATCGCTTTTTGGATTTCTGGTGGCGGGTTAATGTCTTTAAGTTCGACGCGATTAACCTTCACGCCCCATTTGGCGGCGGCTTTATCGATAATGTCTTGAAGTCTAGTGTTGATAATCTCGCGGCTGGTTAAAGTCTGATCTAAATCTAATTCACCAATAATATTGCGCAGTGAAGTTAAAGCTAACTGCTGAATACCATAAACAAGATTAGTGATCTCATAAATAGCAGCATAAGGATTAACAACTTGATAGTAAATCACCGCATCAACACTGATATTCACATTGTCTCTAGTAATTACACCTTGAGATTCTAATGGCATTACTTGTTCGCGCAAATCAACGACTCTATCTAAACTATCAACAAACGGCAATATAATATGCAAACCTGGTGGCAAGGTCTTGATATAACTGCCAAGCCTAGTAACTAGACCGCAGGTACCTTGTTGAATAATTTTGACGGCACCAGCAAAAATTAAAAATGCGATGCCCGCGAAGAAGACTAGAGCGAAACTTAGAATATCCATAAAAGTAATTCTAACTCAGAATATAGTCTAAAAGAGTACGTGTCGGCATCCCACTAGCACCCGACGGCGACCAATCATTCGCTTCTTCAAGCCAGCAAGGTCCAGCAATATCTATATGCAACCAAGGAATTTGTTCATCAGAGGCTTTCTTGCCAGTCTTGGGCTTATTACCAATAAACTCTTGTATGAAGAGTCCACCATTCTGCGCGCCTGCTTGTCCGCCTGAACCTGCGTTCTTAAGATCAGCAATGTCAGACTTGAGCCTCGCTTTATATTCGTCATAAAGCGGCAACTGCCACATTAGCTCTCCTTGCCTATCTGCACAAGTCTTCACTCTATCTAGTAAATCTTGATTATTAGTCATCAAACCAGCACATTGATTACCTAAAGCTGTCATACAAGCTCCAGTTAGTGTTGCTATATCAATAATCTCGTCAGGATTTTTCTTAGATACGTAAGCAACAGCATCAGCTAGAGTTAATCTGCCTTCAGCATCAGTGTTATTCACTTCTATAGTCTTTCCGTTCATAGCGATAATTACATCACCAGGACGATAAGCTTTACCACTAGGCATGTTTTCAGTTGCCGCAATAATGCCGGTGATTTTAATATTCTCAGGCTTAAGTTCACCCAATGCTGTCATAACACCAAGCACCGAAGCTGCTCCAGACATATCTTCTTTCATCATTTCCATTGATTTAGCTGGTTTGAGACTAAGTCCACCGCTATCAAAAGTTACACCTTTACCAACGATGGCTATATGCTTGCTTTTGCCCGCTTTATAATTTTTTGCAGTGTAGGTCAGCTCAATAAATTTAGGCGGCTCATCTGAGCCCTGAGACACCGCTAAATAGGAACCCATGCCGAGTTTTTTACATTCTGCTTGTCCCATAACTTTAACTGTGACACCTTTAATAGCTAAAGCAACGCGCGCTAGATAGCTCGGCGTCACTTCGCAGGCAGGCTCCCAAACTAAATCTCTTGCTTTATTAGTAGCTTGAGCAGTTATTTCTGCGCGTTCTATCGCCGCTTTAGTTGCGCGCGAAGGATTGTCCTCCACCAAAATATTGATTTCTTTGAGTTTTTTGCCTTTATTCTTGTCTTTGTCCTGAGTTTTATACTTTAAGAACTCATAATTTAATAAAATTCCGGCTTCAGCGATTAATTCTGCTCTTTCTATAGTCCTAAAAGATATTTCTTCGACTTTTTCAGCCTTAGCTGCCCTTAGGGCAGAAGCTATGGCCTTACGCTCAGACTTGAGGTCAAATTTAGATTTATCACCTAAACCTACTAATAAAACCTTTTGGATTTTCTCTCTAGTTTTAACTAATAAGGTCGAACCAATATCAAACTTAAAGTCTTCAGCCTTAATTTCGGCGCTTAGTTTAGAATCCAAAAATTTATCTACGCTTTTAAATTCTTTAGAGTTATCAGCAGCGAACTGAGCGATAACTAATAACTGGGTGCTAATAGCACTAAGCTCCTTTGCTGTATTGAAGCCTGTTTTAGCGAGATTAATTTTTACCATAATTATAATTATATACATAAACAAAAAGACGGGCATTAACCCGTCTTTTCATTTGATTCAATTAGCTTGAACAAGAAGCTTACTTCTTCTTCTTAGCTACTTTCTTCTTAGCTGGCTTTTTAGCTGCTGGCTTTTTAGCTGCTTTCTTTTTAGGAGCTGCTTTTTTAGCTGCAGGCTTTTTAGCTGCTTTTTTCTTTTTTACGGCCATTTGATTTTCCTCCAAATTTTTCCCGAATGATGACCCATTTGCATCATATGACAAGTTGAAAAATTATGCAAATATAATTTGACTTCTTGCCGAGTTTTTTGCCAATTTCTTTGTGCCCAGATTCTAATTTCTTTAACCTCGATAAAAATACGTTGAGGCAATTAAAGAACAGAACCTTGGTACTCTCCAAAAGATTCGTTTTATCCTAAAAGGTTCCTGAAAAATCCTAAACAGCCATTCAAGCTTGCAATTAATCATCCAGCGTGGGGCTCGAGAATGCGCTCCTGCCAAGACATCTAGCGTTCCACCGACTGCTAGCGAGATAGTTTGAGAAAAATATTTTTTGTAGTCATAAATAAACTTTTCTTGGCGTGGTGCGCCCATACCAACTAGTAAAATTTGTGCATTAGATGCTTGAATTTGCTTTGCAATATCCTCTGAGTCGCCTAGAGGAAAAAATCCATGATGAGCAAAAACAATTTTTTCTGAATATTTTTCTTGAAGCTTAGCAATCACCTCTGTCGTTGATCCTAAAATCGCAATTCTGTCATGCTTCAAGAGTAAAATTTCTGCTAAATCTATACCAGCAACTTTGTGTATTTTCTTTAATTTGTTTTCTGACTGATTATTAAGAGCCTTAGTTGTGCGTGATAAATGGTTAGCGGTCAAAACTACCGCCTCTCCGTCAGCCAGAACCAAATCAGCAGAGCTGATAATATGCTTAAACTCTGGGTTTTCAGCTGCAAGTGCTACATTCTCTAGGTTAAGACTAGCTACAAAAGCTCCTACTGGAATTAAGTCTATTTGACTTAGATCAAAGCAGTCCAAAGGTAAATCTAGAAATAATATACGGTTAAACATACAGGTCTTATCTAAATGCTGCTAGGGGGCGATTAGAGGCATTTTTTATTCAATAACGGGCACTGCTATAGTCCCAGAAAATACTATATATATGTAGTATCTACGCTTAAAAACAAGTAATACATAGTTAAATATAGCCTATTCTCGTTTATAACTCTACTATAATTAACGAAGTGTCTGAGCAAAATCAAAAAATAGGCATACTAGGAGCCGGCGCTTGGGGAAATACCCTAGCTTTTGTTTTGGGACAGAAAAGTGGGCGCGAGATAATACTCTGGGATTATGACCCACGTCGTGTACGTAAACTTAAAGCCACGCGTCGCTACAAAAAACCAGTAGTACAAAAATATCTAGATTCGATAACTATCACTAATAATTTACGTGACCTTTCTGGCTGCAAAATTATTCTAAATTCAATTCCACTCAAAGGCATTGCTGAGGTTTTTAGCGCGCTAAAAGAAATTCGCGCTATCGCAGAAGATGTAATTATAGTTAGCGGCTCTAAAGGCATAGAACCGACTACTCTGAAAACTCCAAGCGAGATTATCGCTAAGTATTTCCCTAATAACGAAATCGTAGTTTTCGCAGGACCCAACCTAGCTACTGAAATGATTAAAGGTAAACCAATGCTAGCTGTAGCCGCAGCGGCTAATAAAGAAACCGCTGAGCTGATTCAAGCTGAATTTAGCGGTCCAACACTGAGGGTCTATAGCAGCACAGATATACGCGGCGTAGAGCTTTGTGCAGCACTCAAGAATGTAATGGCAATAGCCGCTGGTTGCATAGACGGACTTGAGCTCGGTGAGAGCGCTAAAGCTAGTTTAATTACTCGCGGCTTACACGAGATTGGTAAATTTATCGCACTTTATGAGACTAAGCCTGAGACTCTATTAAGTCCAGCTGGAGTTGGTGATCTGATCGCTACTTGCTCATCGAATCTTAGCCGTAATCATAGAGTCGGATTCTTACTTGCCAAAGGCAAAAAACTCCATGACATCATAGGTTCTATAGGTGAAGTCGTCGAAGGAGTAAATACTACTCATGCAGTTTATCGCATCTGCCAAGAGCACGGCTTAGAGTTACCCATTATCACTCAGGTTAAAAAGATACTAGACGGGGAAGTGACGCCAGTGGAAGCGGTGCTGAATTTGATGAGCAGACCGGTAAATTAACCACAAAAAGAAACCCCGAGCCTAGACCCGGGGTTTAATTAGCTTTATCTATCTAAACGATTAGAAATTAGCGCTTAGCTTTTTTCTTGCCGCCAGCTTTT
>CAZQXM010000045.1:5470-11331 GCA_964597205.1 uncultured Gammaproteobacteria bacterium | reverse complement strand
GCTAATGGATCTACTTGGCGTACCGCCTAAGGATTACTTGACAGAGTTAGTGACAGGATGCGCTAAAATATAACGCTATGCATAAGTTACAGATATACAAACTAGTCGACCAAGTCCAAACCCCGCGCTACGAAAGTGCTGGCGCTGCTGGTTTCGACATTCGCGCATATTTTTGGAATCAAGATGAGTGGGGCGCTGGATCACTCAATGATGCTTTTGTTTTTACTCTTAAAGCTGGCGAGCGCGCCAAAATTCCAACTGGACTTAAAATGGTAATTGCGCCTGGTTATGAGCTGCAAGTAAGACCTAGATCAGGATTAGCTTTCAAAAATGGTATCTCACTGACTAATACACCCGGCACTATCGATAGTGATTATCGTGGTGAACTTCAAATCCTAATTATTAATCACGGCACCGAAGACTTCGCGATTCGCAACGGTGATCGTATTGCTCAAGGTGTTCTTGCTCCTGTTATTCAAGCAGATTTCGAAATTATCACCGAGATGCCAAATGAAGCTAACAACCTAAGAGGCGTTGGTGGATTCGGTTCTACGGGCGTGAAATAATATTTACGTAATTGGGCTCTTAAAAGCCAAATTTTGCTCTCAAAATTTTAGACTCAAACGTGGTTAAGCCATAGTTTTGTTTTAGCTGGTTCTTTTTGCTTAAAAAGCATCAATTTCCAGTTGCTAATACTGTTATGAGTGGCAAGATCAAACCAATATTTCATGTGGGAACTATATATGCGATAGGGTTATTTGGTTTAGGCTTCATGCTAATACTCCACGCCATGGTCGTTGCAATGAAATTAGACGTGTTAAAATCAAAAATATGCAAGAGTTTATAGATAAACCAATATTATTCACAGTAATATTTTTAGGCATAGCCCTTTGTTTTGGTGGTGTTGCCTATGTGTTCAGCCTAGAGTCAATTGATATCGTACGCCTCTTCGCTAGAGGTAAAACTAGAGAAACACTTCTTAGTCACCTAGAGAATCAAGCTTAGCTTTCAACGCTGCTTTGTCTTGCGCACCAATTACTTGATCTACCGGCTTACCGCCTTTAAAAAATATAAGATTAGGGATACTGTTAATGCGAAACTTAACCGCTGACTCAGGATTATCATCAGTATTGAGTTTAAGGATCTTAACCTTACCAGCGTACTCTTCAGCTAACTGATCCAAAACCGGTGCCAGCGCTCTGCAAGGACCACACCAAGGTGCCCAAAAGTCCACTAAAACAGGGGTGCTAGACTGCAAAACCTCTGCGTCAAATGTTGAATCTGTTACTTCTTTAGCCATAGGCATCATTCTAGCAATAATATTATTCTTAGGGGTATTGACTTTAAGATAAGGAGGTGGATATTATTACACCTTATGAATCATTTAATACATGTCAGTAATGTGGTTGATAAACCAAATAGTCCTCTATACAACGTCTTGGCCAATATTACAGAACCAACTGCTGATCCTAGAAAGCCATTAAGACTTGTTGTTGATAAAGCTAACGTAGCATTAACAACTAATGCAAATTTTAAACTCGCATCAGTCCTACCTGTTAAAGACGATGTACTTAAAAAATTAAATGAAGTTCATGCTGCTCATCCAAACTCTAATGTTCTGCTACATGCTGACCTTCCACTTTCAGGACCAAAAGGTGTTGATAATCACTTAAAAACAATACTCCAGGCTATCAAACAATTTATTACTGAACAAGATACTAAATTATCAACTGGTTTCAAAATTTTCATATCTTCAGGTATCAACCAACATGCCCCTGAAATTATTGACAATGGCAAACTAGCTCCCATCGATAAGGTACAACTAGAAAGCTTAGAAAAGATTCCGGCTCAAGACTTAGTACCATATCTACCATCTAAAGCGCCATCGAATGGTATTGGTTATTTAAATGCACTAGCTCTTGATGCAAGTTCTACACTTTGTAAAATCTTAGAATCTGCTTTTGGTTCTGTTTTCAAACCACAAGCTAGCTAAACAAAAATATCAATCAACAAACCATTCAGCTCACCCAATGACTGAGCAAGTTCTAGTCCATGTTTCTCATCGCTAAGGACTTTATCAGCAAGAGCATCTAGCTTCTCATTAACTACATCTAACTTCTGGAATAAACCATCACGCTTATTAGCTGAATAAGCTTGATCACTAATGTCACCCAATAAATCGCGCACTTGAGTAATATAGTCTTTCACCATTTCTGGCATCGGGTGTTTCTCTAAGAAGGCACCCATGCGACGAATATCAGCAGCACGTTCTTGCAACTGCTCAGGACTAGCTTTAGTCTCTGTCGCTTGGCGTATATTGAGTTTGAATTGCTCGAAAAAATTAAGTTTAGTATCCTCGGTCGTCGCGGCTTTAACAGCTGAGCCTTTCAGCGCAACGCCAGCATCAGTACTAGCCTCAGCATTAGATTGCTGAATGGCCATTAAGGCATTAACAGCTGTAGTGTTATTAACCGGAGCGAGTGCCATAAGCTAAATAGAACGATAATACGCTCTATAGATAATTTGCCCGGGCTGCTAGAAAGGGGGACTAGACTTATGGGTGAAGAGCTAAGGCTTATGGATGAGTTGGTTTAGGTGGTAGAGCGGTTGCACTAGGTGGACTCACCTGACGAAAATATGCTTCAACTCTAGGTGGGTCTTTAGGTTTTCGCTCGGTCTTTCCTGAAAACTTACCACCTGCTGCCATCTGCGCTGCAACAGCTTCATGTAATTTGGCAAGATCAGGTCTTCTTACTTCTTCATCAGCTACTTCTATTACTGGATGTATAAAGTTTTCTGGTTTAGAAACTGAAACCCTAGCATTACCAGCTAGTACATTAATATGAAATAAAACAATTCTTGAGTCACCAAGCCCAGGTCTAGCTGAAAAAAGTAATTGTGTACATAAATCTGAACCTTCTCCCCTCTTCAATTCACCAAATTCTGCCAACTTTGACTCAAGACCTTGGATAGAAAGCTTTTGCCATCTACCTTCACGGGTTTTACGATCAACAATTAAAACCTCAGGACTTAAATCTTCAGTAATAACATAAGGACACCTAGCAAGAAAAGAAATAAATTCCTCAGCCTCTACATGTGCTTGAGGATTAAAAAACCTTTCTAATAAAGCTGGTATAAAGCATACATCAACATCAACAGGATCACCAACTGCTTTGCCTGCGTACTGATCTTCAAGTCTTTGGACCTGAGGGCCATAAGTATCTCGAATACCGTCACCTCCAGTTTGAAGACCTAAGACGAACCCTGTATGGCCTGATAATGCCGCAATAGAATCAGAAGTACCCATACAAAATAACACTACCACATAACAAAAGCCCTGAAAACTTAAATTATCTTTACAAATCCCGTCTATATCATCATAATCATCTAATTTTCCGCCCAAAAGCCCTATGCTAGAATCATCCACTGCAAATAAGAGGTCAAGACATGGCAGTTACTATTGAAATTCAAGCTAGAGACAAAAAAACCAAGCCCGGAGCGCTTAGACGCAGCGGCACTATACCCGCTACTATTTACGGGCCAGATTTTGAGAGCCGTAATATTCAGCTAAATGCTCGCGATTTTCGCCGTGTTTCTTTTAAAGACTATACGCATTTGATTCGCCTTGAAGAGAAAGGCTCTGAAGGCATGGACGCGCTAATCAAGAATGTGCAGAAGAACTACCTTGATGGCAGCATTCAAAACATTGAATTCTACAGAGTTAAAAAAGGTCACAAACTAACTACTCGCGTTATTCTCGAGTTCGTTGGTGTATCTGATGCTGTACGTAACGGTGCTGATCTATTCATCGTTCACAAAGAAGCACATATCCGTTGCGAAGCTTCGCAGATTCCTGATGCTATCCAAGTTGATATCAGTGCTCTAGCTACTGAGAACGACCATATTACTTTTGCTGATCTTAAGTTAGCTGACGGTATCGAGATTCTTGATCCAGCTGCTGAGATCATCTGTAAAGCTGAGACTCTTAAAATCGACCACGAGTTGGTTCTTGCCGCTGACGTTGCTAAAGCTAACGAAGCTGCTGAAGCTGCTAAGGCTGCTGATGCTGCTAAGCTTGCTGCTGATGCTGCTAAAGCTGCGACTCCTAAGAAGTAAGCTCTCTGACATAATTAAGCAATGCCCCAATTGGAAAACCATCTAGATGCCAGCCATGCTAGATTCCAAGAATTATTTACGCGCCTAAACTCTGAGCAACAAGAAGCGGTCAAGACTACTGAAGGACCGGTCTTGGTGATCGCTGGACCGGGCACCGGCAAAACCCAGATCCTTGCGATGCGAATCGCTAATATTTTGCAGAATCCTGATCTGCAGATGAACCCTTCTAATATTCTTTGTCTAACTTTTACTGAGAGCGGAGCTGCTGCCATGCGCGAGCGCCTGATCGACATTATCGGTACTGCTGCTTATCAAGTGCGGGTGCATACTTTCCACTCATTCTGTAATGAGGTGATACAAAGTCACCCTGAGATTTTTACGCGCTTGAATTCTATCTCTGATCTTGAGCAAGCAGAATTAATTAACCAACTTATCGATGAGCTTGATGCTGGCTCTGCTCTTAAACCTTTTGGTGATGCCTATCTCTACCGCGATGAGATTAAATACTCATTGCAAAATTTCAAAAAAGAATATATTAGTCCTGAAGCTTTAGTCGCTGCGGTGACTGAACTTGATGAATTTATCGCGCGCGCGTGTCATGTTCTGGAGCAGATCACTAATATAGATTTGCGTTCTAAGCCCAAGCCTGAGCTGGCTGATATGCAGATTCATCTGGAACAAATTTCAGTAATAAGCCCAGACTCTAGTTACCGTCACTATCTTGATAATCTCTACGCCCAAGCCGAGAACCTGCGCGAGTTTCGCGACCAAGTCAAGAAATTCGTCGAAGATGCTGCTAAGAATTCTCCACGCCTACTAGCTCTAGCTAAGATCTATCAGCGTTACAACAGCGAACTAAGCTCGCGCAGGCTCTATGACTACGAAGATATGATTCTTAGAGTTATAGGCGAGTTGCAGGCGCGCCCAGAGCTCTTAGCTGAGTATCAAGAGCAGTACCAATACATACTGGCTGATGAGTATCAGGACACCAACGGCTCGCAAAACCAGATACTAAGATTACTAGTCTCCTACTATCAAGAAAACCCGAATCTTTTCGTTGTAGGTGACGATGATCAATCTATCTATCGCTTTCAGGGGGCATCAGTTGAAAATATTTTTGATTTTAGGGCATCTTATCAAAATCATCTAACTGAAATAGTTCTTAAAAACAACTACCGTAGTCAGCAGCAGATTCTCGACGCTGCTTTGTCTAGTATTAGGCACAATGAGAATCGCCTAGCTAAAGACAAACAGTTAATTAGCTGCTCAGATGCCGCCCTGAAACCCGTTACTATCACTGCTTACAATAGCGTCTTCACTGAGGCTTACAGTATCGCTAAGCGCATCCAAGATTTAATCACTAATGGTGTCAATCCTAGTGAGATCGCTGTACTCTATCGCGAACATAAACACTCTAACCTTATCGCTACTGCTCTCTATAAACTTGATCTCCCTTATTTAATTAAAGGGCAGGAGAATATTTTTGAGAACCTAGAAATTCTACAACTAGTGGATCTAATTAAAGTTATACAAAAACCTAAAAGCTCTAATTTAATTTTTAATC
The DNA here is from genome assembly GCA_964597205.1 of uncultured Gammaproteobacteria bacterium. Lineage (GTDB taxonomy): Bacteria > Cyanobacteriota > Vampirovibrionia > LMEP-6097 > LMEP-6097 > CAYUFH01. The sequence goes on along the minus strand of CAZQXM010000045.1, from coordinate 5,651 downwards.
TGCTGAATTATAATTTCTTGCGCGCTAGTGACTTGCTTAGTGGCGTGACTCAGCATGATGTATTTAGTGCTGTTAGCAATTACCGCCAGCAGGGACCTAGCTTTATAGAATATCTGCTCGATAATCCTAAATTTAAAGCCTTCGCTGAAGCGATACTACGCGCCAATAATGAAGCTGCTAA